>DATLAJ010000029.1 GCA_035527515.1 bacterium | reverse complement strand
AGTCCAGCGCGTCTGCCAGTTCCGCCACTCTCGCATGACGCTTTCGAGCCGATTGTCACCCGCACGGTCTCATATCAACGCCTCGGTGTCCCGTAAATGTAGGAATCGGTCCGAAGATACAAAGCGCGCCCGGGGGGACTTGAACCCCCGACCTGCGGATTCGAAGTCCGACGCTCTATCCAACTGAGCTACGGGCGCACTCCAATAAGATCATCCGCACTATGATGCAGCCGAGGACTTTGGGCAAGTCAATTCAACGGAAAAAAGATGGTTATCATCGCTTCACAAAGGTCTCAGTTGCCGCAAGCAGGCGGTCGATGTCCTCCTCGTTGTTGAAGCCGTGGATAGCGACCCTGATGGCGCCCTCACGATGAGACACGAACACACCTTGCCCTTTTAGGAACTCACACAGCCTTCCGGGGTCGGGCGACGAGATACTCAAAATGCCCGACCTCGCCGTCGGCTCGAGGCAGCTTTTGACGCTTATGTTTGGGATGCTGCTAAGTCCCTCCACGAGCCTATCATATAGGCCTGCAACGTGAGCGTAGATGGCCTCTATTCCGACTTGTAGCAAGAGCTCAACCGAGACATCAAAGCCAGCGAAATCGTGCCAGGGAAGCGTGCCGACCTCGAACCTTCTCGCGCCGGGCAGCAGTCTTCGCTCCACGTTGATTATCTGTGAAAAATCGTGGCCAAGGTATTCAAACGCGAGCCAGCCCTGTGCGGGCAGCCAAGCGATGCGATCGAGAACGTCCTGCCTGATGTAGCAGAACCCAGTCCCGTAAGGCGACACGAGCCACTTTGTGCCTCCCGTAGCAACGAAATGAGCGTTGATCTCGTTCACAGACAAGGGGCAAACGCCGAGGCCCTGCATGGCGTCCACGACGAAATAGATGCCCCGACTGCGGCAAATAGAGCCAATTGTTGCCAGACCGTTCCTGAACCCGTCGTGAAACTGGACGAAGGAGACTGAAATTGCCCTCGTTCTGGGCCCCATCTGCGCCTCGAGCAGCTCAGGGCTTGGAAAGCGGTCAGCAATGCTCATAGTTCTGACCTTAACGCCTCTTCTCTCCAAGTTGCGCCAGGGCACGACGTTAGTCGGAAACTCCACGTCCAGGAGCAGGACCTCGTCGCCCGGCTCGAAAGGAATAGCCTGCGCGGCGATGTTGATCCCAACAGAAGTGCTTGTGGTAAGGCAGATCTCCGCGGGCGAGGCGCCGATGAGTCTCGCCGAAAGCGCCCTTGCACGGTCCGCCGCCTCGAACTCACACCCAGCAATATCGACGTCCGTTCGGCCGCGCAGCTTCAGAATCGACATCATCGCCTCAAGCGAGGCGTTAGGAATGATGCCCTGAGAAGCCCAGTTCAGATAGGCAACGCCATCCGGCAGCGAGATCCCGGCTCTTAGACTCTCATCAACCCCTCTCATCTCTGCTCCTTCCCAGTATGTTTTGTTGCCAATCTAGGCAGAGCAAAGGTATTTGCACTTGGCTAGCATGTCAAATGAAGGGATATTGGTAGCCTGAAGTCGAGATAACGAGTTGCCACATTGGCCGCTTTGTGCTTTATTGAGCCGATCGTGCGGATTGATGGTCATTAATCAGACGAGTGCCCCAGGAGCACGAATCATCAAAGGAGATTGCGATGAAGTGGGAGTACAAGACGCTTAAACTAGCGGCCACTGGATTCTCTGGGGGGAAAATCAACCAGGCTAAACTGGAGAGGTCGATCAACGTGCTGGGCTCGGAAGATTGGGAGCTCGTAACGTCTTTTGTTACAGCGCAGGGCTCCGGTTACACGAAGGATGTTTTCCTTCTCTTCAAGCGAGAAGTTGGGTCGTGAATAGCATGACTGGCCAAATCCCTGAATGCGTCATGCGCTCGCAGCAAACGCGAAGGCGTTCGACTGCGGGTCCTATTCCGCCCCCTTCACGCACCCAGGGGTTACTGGTCGCCCTTCTGGGCAGCTATTTGCCCAAGACTCCGCCTGGTGACGGCGGAATTGGGCTCATCAATCAAAATGTCGTGGCCAGTATCTGCGAAGTCATCCTTCTTCTTCCATAGAAGCCACTGTGGCTTTGCGCCGCCTCGTTTGGTCCGGACCATCGTGAAGGCCCCCTTGAGCTTCTTCCCGTCAAGGTATATCTCGAGATGCCCTTGTTCGTAGTTTTCGTCAATTGAATGGGCCTCTTGGGTCTCCGATTTCAGATTGCGATAGGTCCCAATATCCCAAACCATGACCGTGCCGGCCCCATACTCCCCCTCGGGAATGACGCCCTCGAAGTCGGCGTAGTCAAGCGGATGGTCCTCCGTCGGGATCGCCAGCCGCTTCACCTTCGGGTCCAGCGACGGGCCTTTCGGGACAGCCCAGGATTTCAGCACGCCGCCGATCTCGAGCCGAAGGTCGTAGTGCAGATGGCTCGCATCGTGCTTCTGAACCACGAAGACCGGAGCGCCATCGTGTTTCTCACCCCCGAGCGGCTCGGGCGTCTTCCCGAGGTCACGCTTGGCTCGATATGCTGCAAGAGGGTCACGCTTTATCACGATCTATGGCTCCAAGCTAAGGAACAATCATCTGAAATATGAAGCAAACAAAGCCACAAAGTCATATTAGCATCCTAAACTATCATGCTGCGCAAATGAATTACAGAATCGGTTGCCAACAAGATTGATCGGTGAGGCGGGCTGATCTGTTGATTGCGCTCGCTTTATTTCAGCGCCTCGAAAGGGGCAACAGTTCAAGCTGGCCAGCGCCCTGACTTGCGTCTTTGGCCTCCTCAAAACAAAGGAACTTCTTTATGCGTCCCGGCTGGGCCCAATTCCCTCTGACTGAATGGCTGGCCCGCACCGAATGAATGACGAAGTCTTTGACTTCGTCGTTGGCGGCGGGTGAGAGAATGCCTGGCATTATCTCGGCGCAGAGCTCAGAAACAGCGGAGGGGTGTGGGGACACGTTGCGGCTGTCCCCGCTCTTATCAATACGACCGTTTCGGTGCCTCGAATGCTCTTCGGAAATGGTTCTCGACCTTCAGATCGCCTTGTTCATCCCTAACGACCGAGACGATGTCGAAACGGGCGTTCACTTTGTGCAGCACGCCCGCCTTTTTCATGTATTGCTCAGCCACGCGGTTAATTGTTCGCTGCTTTTTCTTGGTGACCGCGTGCTCTGGATGCGCCACGTAGGTCGTTGAGCGTGTTTTGACCTCGACGAAGACGAGCGTGTCGCCCTCCTTGGCTACGATGTCTATCTCGCCGGCCCGCGTCCAGTAGTTGACCGCCAGTATCTCCAGGCCCTCTTGCCGCAGAAACTTGGCCGCCAGCGACTCGCCCGACTCGCCGATCGGTTTCTCAGAAGGCTTCCAAAGGCTCATTGATAGTAGTTTTTCTGTCCGCAGATTACGCAGATTACGCAGATTTCAGAAGTAGAAAACACAACAACTGAATCGTGTCCCTTGCAGGCTGTCCAAGACCTTCTCTGGTCGTGGATAGAATCCGCTCAATTCTCATCCTAATCTGCGGCATCTGTGTAATCTGTGGACAAGTCCCTCATCTCTAATAAATGCTGAAGTGAGAATATGCTACGTTGGACACGAACTCGAAGGTGCCCAGGTCGCAGCCCGCTGCGAATACGTAGTAGTCGCCCAGCGGGATGCCGCCCGGTATTTGCAGGCCGAAGAGCTCGAACTCTGGAAGCGACGACAGTGCGGGCAGCGTCACAAAGACCGCGTTCGGAACAGTTCCAAACGTGGGGTAGAAGATGACGTCCTGCGTTGGCATAAGGACCGCGACATAGACGTCAAGTGAGCGCTCCCCCTCAAGGTTGGCGTATGCCCCGTAAAGAGCAAAATGGTCGCCTACCGCGAATGTGGTGTTGTTCGCTCTTATGGAGAAAGTAGGGCCCCAGAATGCGTCCTGAAGGAAGCCCGAGTAATCGACGCCGTCCGAGACGCGGTCTCCCTGTCCGTTGGGGTTGTAAAGCCCACCGGTCGAGGTATCGTTGGAGGCGTCGGCCGGCCCTGTCTCATCGCCCCAGAAGCAGTTTTGCGCCTGGACTTCGGTGCTTGTACTCTCGTTCTTGACGGCATACTCGCTGTTCTGAAAGAAGGAGCAGTGGTCGATCAACGGCATTGAATCGTTCTTGCATAGAACCGCTATCTCGTTGCTGATGAAGAAGCATCCGAGCAGGGCGGGATTGGCGGATGACATCTTCAGGCCGGTGTCGAGCGAGTGGTCGATCAGACACGTGTTGAAGAGCACGTTGGCCCCGATCGAGAGAGTGATTGAGGCGCTTGGGGCTCTGCCCTGGCCAGCAAACGACACCGCACAGCAGGACAGGAAAGAATTAGAGGAGCCGGAAAGGAACCTGATCCCGGCGAAGTCGCCCGGCGCTGGCGCCGAACTGTCGCCGTCTCCGTTTGAATCGCCGCCAGCCCAGTCGTTGGTGAAGGATGTGAATGTTACAGGTTGGAGCGGTCTCCCCTCGGCACGCAGCTCGCCATAAACGTCGAGTCGCCCTTCTGGGCTGATGAACTTGACCGTTGTTCCCGGCTCGAGCGTGAGCGTCGCGTCCTGGGCTATCTCGAGCAGCCCGATGTCTCCGAATAGGCTCACAACGTAGGGGATGCCCGGGTTCTGCCAGGTCCCCGATCGCTCGATCGTGCCTGAGGCGACAAGAACGCCTCGGTAAGCGTTGTCGATGAACACGTTGCCGTAATACTCCGGGAACGAGTCGAGGCTGCGCTGATAGATCGGGAACCTCTCGCACCCGTAAAACGTGCAGTCGATGACCTTCGGCGAGGCGCCGTCGGCCAAAATGCCATAAAGCCCGCTGTGCCTGAATTCGCAGTTCTCGATGGTGATGTCCGCACCGTCCTCGCACTGGACAAGGGCAAGCACGTCATTCTGACTTGCGCCTCCGTACTCGAAAACGCAGTTGCTAAGCGAACTGTGCGCGCCGCCGGGGCCTGAGAACCTGATGCCAGACCAGTCGCGCGGAAATGGTGGCATGCTGTTGCTCGTGAAGAGCACACCGTCTGCAATCAGCGTCCCATAGACGGTGAAGTTCGTGGGTCCGTCCTTGAACTTGATCGTAACGCCCGGCTCGATACGCAGCACGGCAGTGGGCTCGACTACGATGTCCGATTCGATGATATATGGCAGCCCGCCTGGCTCGCCGTCGCAGTTGTCGCCGCCGATGAGGCCGCTCACGCCCAGGACAACCTCGCCAACGATGCTTCGGTCATGTATCTGGTAGGTGCAATCGTCGCCCACCTTGTAGTAATCTCTGGAGACGTAGCTCGTGGCCCCCACATCGAGAGACGTCAGCACCGCAAACATGCCCCAAACAAGCAACATTGTCGCTCGATTCATCATTCCTTCCTCCAATTCATGGAAACTCGCTCCTAATCGTTTTCATGAGCTCCGCTGCTTTGTAGGAACTTCTAACGAGCGGCCCTGCGAGCACACGTTTGATCCCCAAAGACCTGCCTCGCTCAGCAAGATAGTCAAAAGCATCCGGCTCGTAGTACTTGGAGACCTGAACGTTCCGAAGGGCGGGCTGCATGTACTGGCCGACTGTTACAGCATCTACGCCCGCCGAGGCGAGGTCCGCAAAGACTGCCTCGACCTCTTTGATGGTCTCGGAAAGTCCAACCATGAGCCCTGATTTCGTAATAATGCTCGGGTCCATCTGCTTCACCATGGCGAGCAAGCCGAGCGACATGTCGTAGTCCGCCCCTGGCCGCACGCTTGAATAGAGGCGTGGAATTGTCTCGACGTTGTGGTTGAACACATCCGGCCTCGCCTCGACGACCTCCTCGATGGCTTCGGGCTCGCCCGCAAAGTCTGGCGTTAGCACCTCGACGGTCGTGTCCGGATTAAGCTCTCTTATCGCCTCAATCGTCTGTGCGAAATGTGATGCTCCTTTGTCGTGCAGGTCATCCCTCGTGACGGACGTAACGACGCAGTGCCCAAGACCCAGCTGCCTCGTTGCGCGGGCCACGTTGATAGGCTCCATTGGCTCAAGGCTCTCTGGACTGCCTTTCTGACAGCCGCAAAAGGCGCAGTTGCGTATGCACACGTTACCCATAATCATGAACGTCGCAGTCCCATGCGAGAAGCATTCCGCAATGTTTGGACATCGCGCCTCCTCACAAACAGTGTGCAGAACGAGGTTGCGGAGCATTCTCTTGGTCTGGCGAACCTCGGGCGTGAACCTGAATGTGGTCCGCAGCCAAGGTGGCAGGTGCGGCCTGAGACTCATTGCATCTCGTGAAATGTTTTTAGCAGAACGCTCTTATATCCGGCTTTTCTGAGTTTTTTGACGAGGGGGGCACGCTCGGCGGCGGACTTCTTCTTGCCGACGAGAACGCAATAGAAATGCACACGCTTGGTGGGTGGTTTTATCCATCCGTAAAATCCTAGACGCTTGAGATTGTTCACTTCGCGCTGGGCGTTCGTTCGGCGCTTGAAGGCCCCAACTTGAACGGAGTAATAGGTACTCACGGAACTCTTCTTGGCGCTGCTGCTGGCTTTCTTGCCGATTGGGGTTTTCCCCCGGGCGGTGGTCTTCGTCTCCTTTTTCGGGACCTGGCGGGCCTTATCGGTCGGCTTGGGACTAGGCGTGGCCGTGGCGATGGCTACCGGCGTTCGCCTCGCTCGTGGTGTCGGCGTTGCCTTTGGAGACTCGGTTGGGGTGGCAATCAGCGACAAGAGCTTCTCGCCTTTTTGGACGTGAAACGGCTCAGACGAGCTGCTCTGGGGTTTGCTGGTTGCCTCGTGCTTCATGCTGGGGCTTGGCGCCGGCTTCTGCGTCGAGTCGGGCGTAGGCTCCACTGTCTGTTCCTTTCCCTCGTTGAAAAGGTCCTGCCGCTCGAGCCCCGCCGTAACCTGCTGGTTAGGATAGGGCCCCAAATAGCGTCCGACGATGGCTCCAAGCGTGAAGGCGGCGAATATAACCAGTGCGGCGCCAAACACCAGGAGGTATAGGTCGCGAGCCCTTAACGTGAGGTGATACCTCACCGGCCCCTTGTAATGTTCTTCTACTTCACTGCTGCCGATTTCAGGCTCAACGCTTTCGTCCAGATTACCTTCGCCCTGTGCGTCCGCTTCATCCTTTTCTAGCAACCCGTTATCAGCCTCCGGCTCGTTTTTCTCAGCCCCTTCGCGGGTCCTGTCTTTCTCAGCCATAACACTTTCCTCCTGTGATTATTCACCGGCCATTGTACTCCTCGCCATTTCATAGTGTCAAGCCTGCCGACGGGCTGGGGTCGATCCCCTAGACTAAGGAGGCTGTCCAATAAGTCCGTGTGCAGTCGTAGGGGCGGGGCTTGTCTCCGCCCATCTATATATTCGGGCAGACACAAGGCCTGCCCCTACATGTGGCATACCCCGCTGCGTCATCCCCGTTGAAACGGACTTATTGGACAGCCAGTAAGGGCAATGCTAGGTACTGGCCGCTGTCGCAGCAAGAAGATGTGCTCACCTCGCGATTTGGCGGATTCCTTGATGTACGGCGAGTTGACGAGCTCTTTGTCGCCCGGCGGGATCGGTGGAGACGGGCACGTGGGACCTCGGCCCAGGACACGTCTGAAGAACCTTTTCGGCGCTCGCCTTCACCGTGGGCCCGCTTGCTTCGGCGACAGTTATCACCTTCAGACCTAACCGACTAAGTAGTAAGGCGAGATCGGTGAAGGCTATTGCTTAAGGACAAGTAGCTCGAGCCTTTTTTCGAGCGAGGAGAAGATCGATTTAGCTCTGTCCAATTTCCCGAGGCGTTGTGCCTCATACATTTTCTTGACCTGGGCCTCGAGCTCGCTTTGCTCGTTCTCAAGCAGCATCGGGACCTGAACTTTCAGGAGCTTGCCCTTGCTGATGCTAAGCGTTCCTGTTCCCTGCGCCTCTCTCATAACAAATGCTCTGCCGATTGAGCTGTTTAGGTAGAATGCGAGATATGCGGGGTTCACGCGTTTGTGCTCGACGATGAGCATCCAATCGTCTGCTTGGCCGTTGTATTGCTCATCTATCACGCACGTCGCTCGCCCCACGCAGCCTGCCCCGACTCGCACAACCATGACGTCGCCAACGTTGAGGCATGCCCAAGGCCTGAAGAGCTCCTCGTCCTTCCTTATGAAGAAGTCATCCACGCCGAACCTGAACCCGTAGATTGAGAGGTTCTTAGCCTTGAGCAGTCGAATGTACTTGTCCCTTTCCAGCCTATTCCTCGGAACCGACGAATGCACGAGATGGCCAGTATCGCCGTACTTGAAGAACCCTGTGTGCACATCGGCCAGCTCACCCAGCGGTGCAAAGGGAACCGTTGAGCGTTCAACTATCCGGGACGTTCCTGCCCCCGCGAAGTGATAATCGGGGTCCATTCTGGTCTGAATGTCCACCATACTGGCCAGCAGGCCCTCATCTGGGCTATCTATTGTCATCCCCGCAAGGTCGGGCAGCGACTTGACATCCGGGATGCTCGCCAACTTGACGCGTTTTTGGCTCCAGAGGTCGCCACGCACGCCCCAGCTCTTCCCTCTCTTCTGGCCAAACAGAATCGCCGTCTTAGCCGATGTGCCCCCGAACGTGTGTCTGGGCAACCCAACCACCGCCTCAATCCAGAGGTTCTCTAAAATGAAATCGCGCACATATTGCAGCGTGGTATTGGCGAAGATATTCATCGGCAAAATGATCCTGATAAGCCCACTTGGGCGGACAAGCTGTATGAAGCGCTCGAGGAATAGAATCTCTACTGCCTGGTTGGGTCGGCCAAGCTCAAAGTTGGCAAGGATTCTCTCGTCGCTTATTTTCGAGCGCCGGTACGAAAACGGAGGGTTACCGATCGCCACGTCGAACGACCCCACCGCCCAGCTGCCGAGAGTTGCCAGGTCAAGCGCGTCGCCGGATAGAATGCTGAATCCATTGCAAGCCTTCGTGCGCTCGCGTAGTTCGGCGGCGCGGTCCTCCATGACCTCAATGCCCCAAACTCGACGGTACCCGCGTCTGAGAAGCGTTTGAATGAAAGTCCCGTCACCAGCGGCTGGATCAATTATGCGAGCGTCCTTTCGAACTTCGCTGTTTAATATCATGAACTCCGCAACTGTTGACGGAGTGAAATATCCCTTTGTCCGGTCCAGTTCGACCGGCTCGAGAGCATCTGTCACAAGACTTTCCTCACCATAATTTCAATTGCGTTTGCCGGCGACGTTTCACGAATACCTGTCCCCGCGTTCTTCACTGACACCGAATAGGATGTTACGGTAATCCATTATGTCAACCTGTTCTTTTCTTTCCACAATTCTCGCCTGCTAAGACGAAAACTTGCTCTATCTCTTTACGAGCGCATTAACCCAGTAGAACCGTGATCCGCGACTGCTGCGAAGGTCGCGACCAGGCACGGCACTTTCGTTGATACCCAATCAGATTGGAACGCGTAAGGACACGCCTGCACCCTCAACCACAACAAGCATAGCCAATTATTGTCATCACGTCAAATCCCAGGCTGGTGCTGCCCGTCACTTGTCGCCTTTCGCCTTTCTCTTCAGTGCCTTGATCTTCTCGAGGCGCTTCAATATCTGTTCCTCGTGGCCGATGCCCGACGGGTCATATAGCAGGACGTCCGCAAGTTCCTCCGGAAGGTAGTCCTGATCGATCCAGTGGCCTCTGAAATCATGCGGATACTTGTAGCCCACGCCGTAGCCGATATCCTTCGCCGCAGCAAAGGAGCTATCGCGCAGGTGTAATGGAACCCGCAGCTTGTCGCCCATCTTCTTTATCAATGCCTCCGCTCGCGCAATCGCAAGATACGAGGCGTTGCTCTTCGGCGCTGTGGCGAGGTATGTCGTTGCCTGCGCAAGGATGATCTTCGCCTCTGGCATCCCGACTATCTCGACCGCTTTTGCTGCGCTCGCCGCCACCGTGATGCCCATCGGATCAGCGTTACCGATGTCCTCTGAGGCGAGAATCAAAAGTCGCCTGGCGATGAATATGGGGTCTTCGCCCGCTAGGAGCATTCTTGCAAGCCACAGAACCGCAGCGTCAGGGTCGCTGCCGCGGACGCTCTTGATGAACGCCGAGATCGTATCGTAGTGCCTGTCGCCGGCCTTGTCGTAGTACGCGGCACGCTCTTGGACGGCGTTTGCGACGTCGTCCGTAGTCACTACTGTGCCGTTCTCCCCCTTCTCGGCGAGGGCAACCGACATCTCAAGTATGTTAAGCGCCTGTCTCGCATCACCGCCAGAAAACGCGGCTATCATCTTTTTTGTGTCATCGCCCATCTTTATGTTCGCTCTTTGCAGTGCCTCATCAATCAAGAGGGCGCGGTCAACAACCGCAAGCAGCTCATCCCGACTGAGCGGCTTGAGGAGGAACGTTCTCGTCCTCGAGCGCAGGGGTGGTATGACCTCGTAGGATGGGTTCTCGGTCGTTGCACCTATGAGGATAACCGTGCCGTCCTCCACTGCGGGCAGCAGCCGGTCCTGCTGGGCCTTGTTGAACCGGTGGACCTCGTCGATGAACAGGATAGTCCTTCTCCGATAGAGCGATTTGCTCTGTGCGGCCATCTCGATGACTTTTCTGACGTCCGCGACCCCCGCTCCGACTGCCGTTAGCCGGACGAACTCGGCCTTGGTTTCTTTCGCCATGAGCATTGCGAGGGTTGTTTTGCCGCTGCCGGGAGGTCCCCACAGGATCAAGGAGAATATCTGGTCCCGCTCAATTTGCTTCCTGAATGGCTTCCCTGGACCGATAAGGTGCTGCTGACCGATTATCTCATCGAGCGACTTGGGCCTCACCCTTGCCGCCAAGGGAATCATTTCTGCATCATCAGCATTTGCTGGCTCAAAAACGCTCTTCATGATTCGATTATCGACTAGAAGGGGTGCAAATGCCAGACCCTTTCTTAAACGCTTCCCTTGACTGAAGCGCGTGTGTCTATAAACTGTCGATTGAACCCGATTATGGGATGAGTGCGTCTTATCGGTTTTGAGCGATTTCAAGATAGGCGGGTGCTAGTGAATGCGTAGCCTGCGACGTACGAGTGTTTTTCGCCTGCTGGGATGTGTCGCTGTCTTTCTAGCGTTGACGGCCCAAGTGTACCCGAGGGATGAGGCCTCGATGTATCAATTTGCGCTGCGCCTCTATGAGGATGGGCAATACGAGCTCGCTGCCAAGCAGCTCGCGCAGCTGATGGAGCAGTTTCCTTCGGGGCAATTCATGCCCGATGCTGTTTTTCTCGCGGGCAATGCACAGGAGAACCTTGGGAAGTTTAGGGAAGCGACGAGGTATCTCCAACAATATGTAACCGAGTTCACTGACGGTGCGAGGCTGTGCGAGGCGATGATTCTTTTGGGGACCAATCAGCAGCGCATGGGGCACTACACCGATGCTGAGGGGACGTTCAAACGGCTTCTTGAGCAGAAGCGTTGCGACAAGCAGTTCGAGGACGCGACGGCAAAGCTCGCCGAGCTATTGTTCATACAGGAGCGTTTCGAGGACGGGATTGCGAACTACGCTAAGCTTTTCAAGAAGGGCTACGGCTCACAGCTTGGCGAGCAGCTTTACGAGCACTATGCCGAATCCCTCCTGTCGGTCTCACGGCTAGATGAGTCGCGCAGGGCATTTAGGACACTCCGCAAAAAAGTAAAGAGCGACCAAGCGAGGGCACGCGCTCTTTTCAACCTGGCGGTAACGGATTACCTCTCGAGCGATTTCAAGGAGTCTGAGAAGCTATTCTCGTCGCTCGTCAGCGACTTTCCAACGGCCGAGCAGGCGACTGCCTCGTCGCTCGGAGTGATCTGGTCGGTCTATAAGCAAGAAGACTATCAGCGGGCTGCTGATCTTTTGGGCCAATACCAGTCTCGGAAGGAGCCTGAACTCAGGCTCGCGACCAGCGTGGTTAGGTCATGGGAGGCGGCAGCTCTTGGCGATTATGATCTTGCCGTCTCGGGGCTTAGGAAGCTCCTTGACGAGGGCAATCCGCCTAGTGGAGAGGAGAGGCAACACATCATGGGCCTAATCGGGAGATGGCTCGAGGAAAAGGAGGATCACGTTGCCGCCGCATCCACCTACGAGAAGATGCTTGCGATGAATCTTGGGAGCGAGGCGCGTTACGAGTGCCGCTACCGCCTTGCGTGCGCTCTTGTTGGGGCCAAGGACCTCGGCAGGGCAGAGAAGCTCTTTGAGGAACTCATAGTTGAGGAGCCGTTCGGCTCGCATATCGAGCAGTGCTACCTGATGCTGGCGAGGGCGGGCCGAATCCGGACAGATTTCGACGAGGCCGCCAAGCGCTACAAGTCAATTGTGCACTCATTCTCAGACAGCCCCGTCGCTGCTGAGGCTTCTTTTGAGCTCGGCGAGATGTTGCTGGAGTGCGGCCGGGCGATCGATGCGGTTCCTGTCCTGAACTCTCTTGGCTCCCGGCGGGCGGGGCTGACTCCTGACCTGGCACAGCGGTCGCAGCTTGCGCTTTGCAGGAGTTTTTACGCGATCAAGGCGTTCGAGAACTGTGATGCAGCGGCTGACGAGTTTCTGAAGGACTATCCCAATTCGGTTTGGCTCGGCGAGGTGCTT
Source organism: bacterium (assembly GCA_035527515.1). Taxonomy (NCBI): domain Bacteria; species bacterium. The sequence goes on along the minus strand of DATLAJ010000029.1, from coordinate 8,845 downwards.
ATGGTCAAGGGGCTCGCCCTCTCGAAGATAGGGAGCGCCAAGGAGGCCGTTGAGAGCCTGGAGGCTTCGCGAAATGCCTTGCTCAAACGACAGCCCGCGCAGGACGTTATCTTAGGGACGTTACTTGGCTGCCGCTCGCTTGGGCAGCTCGGGAAGTGCTCATCCTTCATATCGGAGGTCCGGAGGTCATTCGTCCTGGGCCGCAACCTTACAGGAATACTTGGTTTTTGGGACTGTTACCTCAAGAAAGAACGCGGGAACGCCAGAAAGGCCGCCGAGTGTTTCAAGGAGCTTGCTCGCGAGATGGACGACCCGCAGCTGGCCTCGCTTTGCTATGTGCAGGCGTGCCAGTGCAGCGCCGCCGAGGGGAGGCCAGGGGACGCTGCGGGCTGTGCGGAGGCATTGAGGTCACTTGATGTTGGCTGGCCATTCGCGACAGTGGCGGAGGAATTGGTGCGCAAGGCATTTATGCAGGAGGGTAGCTTCGCCAAATCGGTGGTTTCAATTGCCGAGTTTCGAGAGCACGAGCCGGGGGCGTTTTTAGGGGTTGAGCAGACGTTCAAGCGTGCTGAGGTCGCTTTCAGTGAGGGGAAGCTCGGAAAGGCTTGCCGGCTGCTGAGTAAGCAGATCGGGATCAATCCCCAGAGCAAGCTGCTTTACGCATCCAGGCTTCTGCTTGCTCGAGCTTGCATGGCACGAAAGAAGCTGGGCGCGGCCGAGGATGCCCTGTCTCCTGTCGTTTCTGACCAAGCCGCAGCCCCTCGCCTCAAGCAGGAGAGTCTAGCGCTTTTGGGTGATATCTGGTTCCAGCGGGACAAGCCGAGGCAGGCCGTAGAGTGCTACAAGCGGCTCAACCATCCGGTTCGCGAGAATCGGCGAGATGAGGCGCTGCTGTTGTTTCGCGTGGGTCAGGCGTATCGGCGGCTCGGGGATTCGGACCTCGCGATTGATTACTACGGGTTGCTGGTTACGGAGTACGGCGATGTGAAAGGGTTGTGCGAAGAGCTTGTGGCGGTCGGTGATAACCTTCGCAAGATGGGTAAGTTCAAGTTGGCTCAGTCAGCGCTTTCCATCGTCATCTCCGACGATAGCTGCCAGGCTCGATACACGGTCGAGGCTCAGTTCTGGTTTGCGCACACGCTTCAGGAGCAGGGGCGGTTCGATGAGGCGATTCTCAGGTATCTTGACCTTTCCTACAGTTATACGCAGGAGGCGGCGGTTCCATGGGTGACGAGCGCCAGGGCAAACGTTGGCGAGTGCTACGAGGTCAAGGGCGATTTTGACGAGGCAGTCCGGGTCTATGAGAAGATAATCGAGAAGTATCCGGGCTCGCTTTGGAGCAAGCAGGCTCGGGCCAGGATCGACCGGATCAAGGAGCGAAGTCGCCAGAGTGTTCAGGAATCGGGCAAGTGAATAGGAAGATAATCATCAACGCCGAGGCCGGTGAGACCCGTATCGGCATTATGGAAAACGACATACTGGTGGAGCTTTATGTGGCACGGCGCGAGAACATGACGCTGGTTGGCAATGTTTACAAGGGGCGAGTGACGCGCGTTCTGCCGGGCATGCAGGCTGCATTCGTGAATGTTGGTCTGGAGCGCGACGTATTTCTCTACGTATCGGACGTCTATGACACGATGGACGAGTATGAGCGGCTGATGATGGGTTCTGCGGAGGCTGGGGCGACAGATGAGCAGTGCTTCCACGTGAAGGCTAAGTCTGACCAATCAATTGAACAGCTTCTTGTGCCCGGGCAGACAATAGCTGTGCAGATCACGAAGGATCCCATTGGGGCGAAGGGCGCTCGCGCCTCGTCATTCATTTCGCTAGCCGGCAGGTTTTCGGTCTTACAGCCGTCGATGGACCACGTGGCGATCTCTAGGCGCATCGAGGACGTGGAGGAGCGGAAGCGTCTGAAAGAGATCGTTGGGCCTCTTAGGCGTTCGGGTGTTGGCATCATTATCCGCACCCTCGCCGCTGGTAAAGGAGAGGAGGAGTTCCGCTCCGATATAGAGTTCCTGACGAAGCTCTGGCAGCAGATTCTCAGAAAAAGCGACACAGCGCCAGCACCGAGCCTGATCTACAAGGAGCCAGACCCGATTCTCAGGACGATCCGGGACTTCTTCACATCGGATGTTGAGCGCGTAGTAACCGATTCGGAGGAGACCTACCAGAAGTGCGTGGAATACGTGGACGAGTTGCTTCCGGGCATGGCACATCGGATCAAGCTGTTTGTTAAGGACACGCCGATATTTGACGAATACGGGATAGAGAGCGAGATACAAAGAGCATTGCGTCCTAAGGTCTGGCTGCGCTCAGGAGGATTTCTCGTCATCGATCAGACCGAGGCGCTTGTCTCAATCGACGTGAACACAGGCAAGTATGTTGGCAAGGAGAGCCTCGAGGAGACGTTGCTGAATATCAATCTGGAGGCCGCAAAGGAGCTCGCAAGACAGCTCAGGCTTCGGGACCTGGGTGGCATCATCATCATCGACTTCATCGATATGGCGAGTGAGAAGAACAAGGAACGCGTTCTTGCGGCGCTCTCGGCTGAGCTCAAGAAAGACCGCAGCAAGACCTCGATCACGGAGATATCGAGCCTGGGCCTTGTCGAGATGACGCGGAAGCGCGTTAGAGAGAGCTTGGAGAGGATACTCAGCGAGAAATGCCCGCTATGCAGGGGGACCGGTCGGATCAAGTCGAGAACGACAATCTGTTACGAGGTCCAGCGTGAGATCCGCCGGGTCGCGGAGTTCTCGGCTCAAAAGGAGATACTTGTCCGGGCGCACCCATCGGTGGCGAACATGCTTCAGACTAAATCAAAGGACATAATAATCGAGTTCGAGAAGATGTTTAATAAGCGCGTGCTCATAAATGCCGATCCCGCCTTGCATCCTGAGAGGTTCGATGTGGTAACGGTTTGATGACAGGAATGAGTGATGCCCCATGTATGTCCGTCGTGATTCCGGCCTACAACGAGGAAAGGCGGCTTCCGAGGGGCTTGCACTCGGTGCTTGACTACCTGGTATCCCGAGACCTCGCAAGCGAGATAATAGTGGTCGATGATGGCAGCACCGACAGAACATTTTCTCTCGCTCGAGAGTTTGGCGAGACAGTGGCTAAGCGAACGGACAAAGTTCTATATCGGGTCGTCTCTAATGCTGCAAACGTTGGGAAGGGGTTCTCCGTAGCACGCGGGCTCGAGCTCGCTCTGGGCGAGCGTGTCCTCTTTACGGACGCTGACCTCTCTGCGCCCATTGGTCAGGCCGATAAGCTCGCCTCGTGGCTTGACAGGGGATACGACGTGGCGATCGGCTCGCGGCGCCTCCCGGATTCTGAGGTTGACCCCCAACCGTTTTACAGGCGCCTCATGGGTTTATTGTTTGGGTTGCTGACTTCGCTGATTGTTATTAGGGGTTATCGCGACACCCAGTGTGGGTTCAAGATGTATAAAGGGAAAGCTGCGAAGGCGATAGCTTCACGCCAGGTCATGTCGGGCTTTGTTTTCGATGTTGAGCAGCTGTTTCTTGCTAGGAGACTTGGGCTGAAAGTCGTTGAAGTGCCTGTTTCTTGGGCGGACGACAGGGAGACGAAGGTTCGCGTCTTGAGGGACCCATTAAAGATGGGCATTGGGCTCTTCAAGATACGGATAGTGCATTGGGGGCTTGGCAAGGAGGATTTACAGTGAGCGGGCCGATGTTTGGCGTAATCATGGCCGGTGGGTGTGGCGCGCGGCTTTGGCCTCAGAGTCGCAGGCACAGGCCGAAGCACCTCCTCCGGTTGGTCGGCGACAAGACGATGCTCGAGATAACGGTCGAGCGGATTTCAGGCGTCATAGACCCCAAAAACATACTAGTCGTCACTCTGGCGGAGCAGGCAAATGCGGTCAGCGAGCTCCTTCCTCTAATACCGCCCGGAAACATTATCGCTGAGCCTGTGGGCAGGAACACAGCGCCGTGCATCGGCCTCGCCGCTATCGTTCTGCGCGAGCGCTGCCCGGATGCGACAATGGCGGTTATGCCAGCAGACCACGTCGTTGCCGATAGGGACCGGTTTGAGCAGGTGATAAGGCTTGCCGCCCGGCAGCTCGAGGCGCGCCCCGAATCGCTTATTGCCGTTGGGGTAGCGCCTAAACGGCCCTCCATGGGATTTGGATACATCGAGAAAGCACGGCGCTGCGATGACCTAGAAATGGAAGGCCCCGACGTTTTTGAGGTCAGCAAGTTCGTCGAGAAGCCATCGCTTGAGGATGCTCGCGAGATGCTTGCCGACGGCAGTTTCCTGTGGAATGCAGGGATGTTCTTCTGGCGGGCAGAGAGGGTCCTTCAGGAGATAGCAATTCAGCTTCCCGAGCTTGGCTCTGCGCTTGAAAGCCTCAGGCCCGGCCTTGGCAAAGATGGGTTTGACAGGCGGCTTGCCGAGACTTACGCCGCGATGAAGCCCATCTCGATCGACTACGGCGTCATGCAGAAGGCCGAGCAGGTTCTCGTCATCGAATCCGACATGGGCTGGGACGATGTAGGCAGCTGGGAGTCGTTGGCGAGCATCTGGCAGAGCGACGAGGCCGGCTGCGCCTCGAACTGCGAGTTCATATCAATTGGCTCCAATAGGTGCATCGCCTTTTCGGACAAGCGTCTTGTGGCGATGGTGGGCGTTGAGGACGTCGTGGTTGTGGATTCGGATGACGCGATTCTGATCTGCAAGAGGGATAGAACAGAGGAGGTCCGGACTGTGGTGGAAGAGCTCAAGCGTCGCGGCCTCGGGCATTTGGCCTAGACAGCTGGATGATGTTTGGGTGAGCGGTCCTGAGCAAACGCACCACTGACTTGTGGAATAGCCTCCGTCCTTGACTGGCAACAAGCGAGCCGATACTCTAGCTAATGTTTCAGTGAGGTCGGTTCTGCTGTTTTGGCGGCGCCGATCGACATGGTGGTTTGTCCTCAACTCCTTGCGGGCCGTCTATTGAAAACAGACACAACATTTGTAGTTATCAACTTCAACGGCAGTCGCTACCTTCATGATTGCCTCATGGCGATACAGTCGCAGGGGGATGCTGATGTCATAGTCGTTGATAACGGCTCCAAGGATGATTCTGTGGCGCTCATCAAGAGCGAGTTCCCGGCGGCCAAGCTGATTGAAAATGCACAGAATGCCGGCTTTGCTCGGGCCGCCAATCAGGGCGCGGAGGCGGCAGAGTCCCGGTTCGTTGCGTTCGTGAACACGGACGTTGTGCTGGCGCCGGGCTGGCTTCTGGCGATACTGCCGCTCTTTGGTAGCGAAAAGGATGTAGCGTGCGTGGGGAGTAGGCTTCTCAGCAAGGATGGAGCCAAGATCGATTTCGACGGCGGCACGGTGAACTTCTACGGCTTTGGCCAGCAGGTTCGTTTTGGCAGCCCGCTAAATGCGGAGGCTGACAAAGACCTTGAACTGACGGAAGAGACGGCCTTTGCGTGTGGGGGAGCGATGGTCGTTGATCGCCAGGCGTTCTTGCATGTTGGCGGATTCGACGAGTCGTTCTTCGCCTATTTCGAGGACGTCGATCTTGGGTATCGCTTTTGGCTTTCGGGCTATTGCGTGCTGCTGACAAGGAAGACGGTCGGCTATCACGTCCACCATGGGACGGCAGCCAGATTCTTATCGGATGCTGCAATGGCCTTTCTGGCAGAGAAAAACGCGCTCACTTTTGTTCTCAAAAACCTTCAGGAACAGAACCTCGGGCGAGTTCTTTCCGCATCGCTCTTTATGAACCCAGCTCGGCTCGTCCTGCGAGCTCAGGACGCGCTGCTGCGCAAGAACGCACTCTTTGACGCTGCGAAGGGCAAGATCAGCGATGTGCTAGACGTCCTCAACTCGCTTGGCGGCGAGGTGTGCGTGCCCTCGAGCGCGCTTGCGGGGCCGCTGGCCGTGCTGAACGTCGCCTCACACCTGAAAGAGATACTAAAATCGCGTGCTGATTGCCAAGGCCTTAGGCGGCGAGGGGACGATGAGATTCTGAATCGCTTTCCCGGCTTCTTCTTTCCGTCGTTTTTCAACAGTCGCTACTTCGCGGTTGAGAAGACGCTTGTGGAGTCCTTTGGACTTGGCAAAGTCTTGGGAGAGGAGCGGCCCGGCCCGCTTGTCAACGAGCAGATGAGATCGGTTCAGGAACGGTTTTGCGAGGAGCTAGATAGGCTTCACTTGGCACGGGCAGCGGACCGGAAGCACATCCAGGGCCTTGAAGGTGCTCTGAAGGACCGCTCGGAGGAGATTGCGCGGCTGGACGAGGAACTCGCCAAGCTAAAGAAGCAGCCCGCGGACGCTATCGCTGCGGCTCTAGTTAAAGACGCAGACATCAAGGAGCGTGACCGGGTGCTCGCTGAGAAAGAGGACGTAATCTCGGACGCGCTTCAGTCGATCGCCGACCGAGACGCGATGCTCGAGCGAGCTGAGGCATCCATCACGGAGAAAGACGGTCTGGTGAGGCGCTTCGAGACGCTGGCGGAGGCAAGAAAAGATGACATCATTGCGCATCAGGAGCGGATAAGTGAGCTACAGGAGACCATGGCAGCACTTCAGGGCGAGCATGCCGACGCAATCGCGCTAATGCAGAGCGAGCTCGAGGATTTGCGAGACAGTCTTGGGGAGGTTGAGGGTGAACGTGGGCGGCTCAGAGCGCAGCTGGACAAGATCGAGGCGTCGTTTGGCTTTCGCTCATACCGCGGCCTAAAGAGACTGGCCAGGTTGTTACACATCTCCTCTTCCGACGAATAGTGATCATGTTCTTCAGGCTCAACTGCACAATCACAGACCGTTTGGAGATGGTCTCGGGCAAGACTCACCGCGAAGTCGTTCGCGCAGACGGCTCCTCGTTCTTTCTCGACCCGGCCTTTCTTTTCGCGCTTGAGAATATCAACCGGCAGAACGTTCTTAAGCGACTCTGCGAGAGATTCTCCACGTCAAGGGAGGAGGCAGAGGTTATCATCTCCACGATAGTCAAGACTCACCTCGTCCTCCAGGCCGAGCAAGGCAGCGACGATCGTCGGAAGGAGGCGGGGTTACGGAGGCCCACGGTGGGCATTTTGACCGAGCGGATGAAGCTGGGCTACGGGGTTGACCTGGTCGTTCACCAGACAGCAAGTGGCCTGTCGAGGCGTGGCTACGATGTTACTGTGTTCACGGGGGCGGTGGACGCTATCTACAATAAGTCCGTCAACTACGAGATTGTGCCACTCGCTGAGAGCGAGAGATTGTCGGACGTTTTCTCGCAGGAGTTCTTCGAACATGCAATTGGCTCACTCAAGCGGCGGCGGATTGACGTTTGGATACTCGAGTCGCTGCCGTTCTACTACTGGCGAGATAGCTTGCCGGGGCCGGTGATATTTGTGGAGCACGGGACTCCGTCTCCTGAGTTATTCCCAAAAGAGATGTCGCTGTCAGTTAGGCTAGCTTGCCTCACGAAGCGAGAGCGAGTTTTCAGCGTAATCAGGCCCTATGACAGGGTGGTGGCCATCTCGCGGTTCATCGCCTCGCAGCTGCCGAGACAGGCCCGGAGCAAGACGAAGATAATCCATAACGGCTGCGACCACTATCCGCTCATCGGAAAAGTCGCGGCCGAGGCGTTTCGTGAGAAGATCGGCATCTCGGGCGCGGATTTTCTCATCACTTTCGTTGGCCGGATCGATCTCGACGGGCAAAGGCAGCCCTACAAGTCGGTCGATAGGCTCATCGAGGTCTGGCGTCGCATCAACAGCGACACGCCCCACGTTAAGCTCATGCTTGCGGGAAGGGCCGATACGACAACCGAGAAGCAGCTTATAGATATGGGTGTTATCCCAATGTTGAATATCCCTGAAGAGAAGGTCGCCCTGGTGCTGGCCGCGGCCGACCTTTTCGTCTCGATGTCGCTCTGGGAGGGGTTTGACCTGCCGCTCTTCGAGGCGCAGTTTCAGGGCACGCCCTGTGTGGTGATGCGCCGTGGGGCGCACGAAGAGCTGCTTGGCGGAACAGGCGCAGGCGTGTTAGTGGACAACGAGGCCCAGTTCGATAGAACGATTAGACAACTCGCCAACCGTCGCGACCTCATTTCGCAGATGTCGGAGCGTGCGAAGGTGAGCAGCAGGCGATTCAGGTGGGAGCCGAGCGTGGAGAAGATGCAGTCGCTTGTGGAGGAGGTCTCGGCGGCGTTTGGTGCCGCCAGTCAGCAGGCTGCGCCGAGGCGTTCAAGCCGCGTCAAGTTCGGGCTGGCTGTGGCTAAGGAGGTCTTGCTCCATGAGGGGCCGGTCGCCTTCGCAAAGCTTGTGTTTGATAAACTCAAACGATTGCGGGCAAGACGGCGTTGATGTTCAGCCATAGATTTGTAGGCGGTTCGCAGCCTGCGCCGAGCGCTGTGCCCGGGTCAACCATCCTGGCCAAGTTGCGACTCACGGCGCAATCTGCATCGATGCAAGTGGTAACGTGGGTGGCTAATGGTTAGAGACAGAGCTGGGCTAGTTCTCCTGTTGCTTCTTGTGGCGATCAATCTTGTGAATGGCGCTTTGCTTGCCGTGCTGATACCTGCGTGGCTCGGTGCGGATGAATACACGCATTATGGCTACATTCAGTATCTTAGAACCCAGGGCTCGCTCCCTGACCAGCGAACTTGCCGCTTCTCGCAAGAGCTGGAGACCTCGGTTCACGAGGCGGATTGGTGGCGGCTTTCGGGAAACATGGGCAAGGTCGGACGCGGCCCAGAGCGGTTCTATGCCCATGGTTTTCTCCAGTTTGCGCCCGCCGGCACTTGCAGTATAGAGCGCGACAAGGTTCATTCCGGCTCGCGCTCGATGGCACTGAACTACAGATTCCACCGCGAGCAGCCCGAGGCGCTGGG
>DATLAJ010000028.1 GCA_035527515.1 bacterium | reverse complement strand
AGTGCGGTGGCTTGACACCGCTTTGGAGCGCCGCGGCTTGACGCGGCGGGGGCTTTACTAAGGAGCGTGCCGTTGTCTCGATGACGGTTTCGAGGTTCAAGATAGATGTCTACCAGAGGGTGGTGTCAGGCCACCACCAATGAAAGCGGTGTCAAGCCACCGCACTCCGAAAAGGCGGTCGCCCACCCGGTCAATCCGATTTTTAGGGCCGGGAAGATTCGGTCGCGTGGGTAGGTCGATTTCTGGCCTCTCGTTCTGCGAGCACGCCCCGCCAGCACCACGAATGCCAGCTGTCCAGGGCCCCATCTATTCGTTCAGGGACATAGGTTCTGGCTGTTCGAGCAGAGCCGTCCCCCGGCGAAACCGGCGCCGGAAGCGATTACTCGAATAGCGCTGGAACTGTGAGCTTCGAGAAACCCGTTTCGAGAGCATTCTTAACCTCATCTCGCCGGGCGGCGGGCACCGCGACCGCGACTGCAAGCACAAAAAGGCCTGCGACTGTCCGGCCCGAAACGCGCACGAGGCGGCCTGAGCATCTCTCTACCTCCTGTGCAACTGACCGCAGCAGTGCAGCACAGTCGGGCCCGAAGACAGCGAACTTCACCGCATCGGCCGTGCCCACATCGTCTAAGAGAGTCTCACTGAGGACGTGTTTCACAGTGGTGCCCACGATGGCTTTCACCTCGGACTCCTCGACATCGCGGGACGGCGGAGTCTGCGCCAGACCCGTCTCTTGCACATTGCTGGATACCGGTCTTTCGACCTCGTTCAAAGCCGCCTCTGCCTCGTCAAGTTCCAGCGACCTTGTGCGCGACGCAACATCAGCCTCCGCCTCAATTCTTTTAAGCTTCAGGCGTTTCTCTCGAATGATGTCCATCGCCAGCGGTGTGATGATCGCGTCCGCAGGCACGTGCAACGATGCCCCTATTTGCAGCTGCTCAAGCTGCCTGGCCCCGATCACATTGGTCAATGCACTGGCCCATCTATCATCTCGAAGGTTCGGGAATGATCCTCTCTATCTCGTCGTGTGGAAAAGGTATCACGTGAACCGAGAGCAGCTCACCAACCGCTCCGGCGGCGACGGCGCCAGCATCCGTTGCGGCTTTCACGGCTCCAACATCGCCTCTGACCATCACCGTTACTACACCACCGCCGGTGTACTCGCTCCCGACTAGCCTCACGTCAGCGGCCTTCACCATCGCGTCCGCAGCCTCAATCGCACCCGTCAACCCAATCGTCTCAACCAAACCCAGCGCCTCTTGCCCCGGCAGCATCCTTCGCTCTCCCGCAGTTTCCGAGCCCCGCAATGGATAGGCAATGTTGCCAACAAATTGCGGCTTACTACTCGATGAGTTTACTTCTCTCAGTTTCTGGCTGTCAAGCGTGCTCACCCCAATAATCAGATTGAAGAGGGGAATGTCGCGGCCGCCTCGGGGATGGGGCGCAGCGGATTCTGCCCGAAAGGGCACACCACGGGTAGCCGCAGGCGCAGCCTGACGGTGCAAGGAGAGCTCTTATGCCTCCATAATAACCCTCCCGTTGCGTTGCACGCACGGCTACCCACGGTATCCCGCGTCGGGGATTGCAGCCTCGGTCCCTCATTTGCACCCGGCAGGAGAAGGAGGCAGCAGTTCGGACTGCAACGTGAACTCCTCTATTTACGTGTCAAGCAACTGCAACAGAGAACTTCCCGGACGGTCAATCTGATTATTGGGGTCGACGCCCGCCCTTGCAAGATGCGCGGCAGCGGGTAGAATTGCGGGCGATATGATAAGAAGGTTTGTCCGCATCTTGAAAGACCACGAGATAATCTACAACCTCGTGGTCAAGGAGCTGAAGGTCAGGTATCGCGGCTCATATCTGGGCTTTCTATACGCTCTTCTGAACCCGCTTGTCTCGACCGTCGTCTTCGCCGTCGTGTTCACGTTTATTATCAGGATAAAGATGGCGCACTACGGCCTATACCTGCTCACCGGCTTCATGCCCTGGATATTCTTCCAGCAATCGCTCTCAGAATCTGCCACATCCATCATCCGCAACGCCAACCTCATCAAGAAGGTCATGGTCCCCCGGGAGATATTCCCCATCTCGAGCATCCTTGCCTGCCTGGTCAATTTCTTACTCGGCACGTGCGTCATGCTGCCCTTCCTCGCTGCATACGGGCATCTCTCCGTTCGGTGGGCGTATCTGCCACTGGTCATGCTAATACACCTGGTCTTCACACTCGGCGTTGGCCTGTTCCTCTCGTCCACGAACGTCATGTTCCGGGACATCGGCAACCTCGTCGAGATCGTCATCTTCGTCTGGTTCTATGCAAACCCGATCATCTATCCGCTTGCGATGCTCCAAACGAAGCTGCAAGAGATCGGCCGCCCTGAACTGCTGACGCTCTATCTTATCAATCCAATGGCCTCAATCATGGTTCTGTATCGGCACGTCCTGTTCGCGCCGGTCTCGCCCGAGGTCCTCAGGACGGCAGCACTCATCGCCATCGTAAGCGCCTTCCTTGCTCTCGTGATAGGTCAATCCGTATTCAGCAAGCTCCAAAAGACGTTTGCGAAGGAGCTTTAGGCCTTGCATTCCGTCTCACAAAGGGCAAACTCCGGCTACACGAAGCTCGACCTCCTCTGCAAGGGCACTCGGATTGACCCCAGCTGCGACCTCCAGCACGACGGCCGGCCTGTCCTGCGAACCAGGGCGGGTCTCGGGAGCGGTCTGGACATGGTTCTTCCGGAGAACGTCTGGGTGAACGCCCCTGTCGAGGAAGATTTCGCGAGATCATCCCCATACTGCCTCCACAAGGAGGACGGCAGATATGTCCTGAGGCGCGACGGCGAGCGAGTAGTTGAGGTGTCGCTGCCGGGCCGTCCGAGTTTCTATGACGCAAGGACCACCAGCGGGCAGTTGATGTCAAAGGTCGGTGTCTTGCAGGGCACATACCTCGGCATCTATCCCACGCGCCTTTGCTACCACTGGACGCTTTCGCCGAGACAAAACTGCAAGTTCTGCTCAGTAGGGCTGAACCTCGGCGACAAGGAGGCCATGCACAAAACCGTAGAAGACGTAGTTGAGACCGTGCTCGCGGCGAGGCGCGACTCTCAGATAACCTTCGTGCACTTCAACACGGGGTATCAGGAGGGGGACACCTATTTAGACGATCTAGAGCCTTTCATAAGAGCGGTCAAGGAGAGGACGGGCCTTCTGATCGGGGTCCAGACCCCGCCGCACCCAGACCTCGGCCGCTATTCTAGGCTGAAGGAGATGGGGGTAAACAACGTCTCATTCTGCTTCGAGCTGATGGACGAGGCTCGACTCAGTGAGGTCTGCCCCGGCAAGAGCCGCTTGGTGGGCCTGAAACGCTACCTAAAGGCGATCGAGCACTGCGCCTCGATGTTCAACACAACGAACGGCGAGATAATCGCGGGCCTCGAGCCGGTCGAGAAAACGCTTGAGGCCATCGACTGGATAACTGGCGTAGGCGCAATCCCAACCGTCTGCGTTTTTCGGCCTTTGAGGGGCACGGATTACGAGAACATGCCGCCGCCTCAAACCGAGGAGATGGTGCCGATCTTCGCCAGGCTCTACCAGCGGTGCATGGAGCACAATCTGCCCGTCGGGATGGCGCCGAACGTCAAGGTCAGCATCGTGCTCTTGCCCGAGGAGGGAAGGTATTTTCTCGAAAGCCCAAGACAGTACAGGCTTAAGCGGGCAAGATTGTGGGCCATGAGGCAGGTTTTTGGCATCTATTTTAGAACGAAACTGAAGGTGAAGTGATGAACGCGACGAACATCCAGATTCAGAGAATGAAGGTATATGTTACCAGGCAAATACCCGAGCCGGGCATCTCGATCCTGCAAGACCATTTCGATGTTGTCGTCCGTCAAGCTAAAGTGCCCATCAGCAAGTCTGAGCTGCTCGAGCACGTCGGCGATATCGATGGCCTATTGTGTCTCTTGACCGACCCCATCGATGCGGAGGTGATCGCCGCAGCCCAGAACCTCGTATGTATATCGAACTACGCGGTCGGCTTTAACAACATAGACGTGAAGGCTGCAACAGAGCGGAACATCCTGGTTACCAACACCCCCGGCGTCCTCACCGAAACAACCGCTGACTTCGCGTTTGCACTCCTGATGGCCGCCGCGAGGCGCGCTGTGGAGGCGGACGCCTTCACCAGGGCCGGCAACTTCACCGGGTGGGACCCCATGCTCATGCTCGGCCAGGACATCTACGGCAAGACGCTCGGCATCGTTGGCTTCGGCAAGATCGGTCAAGCCCTAGCGAGGCGAGCGCGGGGCTTCGACATGCGCATCCTGTATTACGACTCAGTCGCCAAAGCCTCGAACGAAGATGAATCCCTGCTTGGGGCGACATTCACGACTCTTGATAGAATCTTCGCCGAATCCGACTTCATCTCCCTCCATGTGCCCTTGACCGATGAGACGAGGCGCCTCGTCAGCCATGCCCAGCTGAGAATGATGAAGCCAACGGCAATACTCATAAACACATCGCGCGGGCCGGTAGTCGATGAGCAGGCACTTGCGGAAGCTCTCCGCGACGGGACGATCGCTGCGGCAGGCCTTGACGTCTTCGAGAATGAGCCAGATGTGAATCCGCTGCTTGCGTCGCTTCCAAACGTGGTGCTTGCCCCGCACATCGCGAGCGCCTCACACAAAACTCGCTCGTTAATGGCAAAGATCGCCGCAGAGAACCTGACTGCCGCTCTCTCTGGCCGCCGGCCGCAATTCCCGGTAAACCCGGAGGTGCTCGCCGACTAGCACCCTGCCCCCACCCGCTTCATCCTTCATCCTTCCGCCTTCCGCCTTCCGCAGCCCGCCCTCACATTCCCTTCGTGCCTCTTGGTGGCCTTCGTGGCTCACTTCCAATTCATCCTTTAGCCTTCCGCCTTCCGCCTTTCATTCAAACTGCCAGTCGCACGAGGCGATGTTGCTGGCGAAGTCCATGCTACCCGCGTGGGTGCACGCCGCAAACCACCGATATGTCCCGGCAGGGATATGATCTAGCACGAGCCGGTAGAGAGGGATATCATGAAACTGCTCCCGCCCATGGACGGAGACATTTCGCAGTAAAGGCACAGACAGCGTCCCAAACTGAGGCGCGAAGAGAATAGAGCCATCTGGGGTCTGAACAGCGAGGTACAGGTCCAACATGAGGTTCATTTCGATAGCGGCTGAGAGCATGATGCTTAGACCAGTCCGGGGGCTGTGGGGCTCGACTTCTGCTGAAATGCCCATACGAACCGGTGGCCGCTCGGCTAAGCCGCCTCTGAGGACGCCCACTCCATATCCGCATGAACTGAACCAGATATCTCCGTTTCTATCAATCGCAATATCTGTGATGTCGCCGGCCATGCCCTCCAGATCATACCAAGCCTCAATCCAACGCCATTGGTGCCAGTCGTAGAAGAGAGCGCCGCCAGACCCTCCTATCCAGAACCCTCCCGACTCAAGGGAGGTCACACATGTGAACCGGCTGTAAGTGCCGAAGTCCGGCGTAAGCATGCTCCAGGTTGTGCCATCCACGCTTAGATAGAGTAGGCCCCTGGACTCGCCGAGAGCACTGTAGTCGTTTCCGACCGCGATCTTTGTGCCGTCGTCCAGCACTGATATGCGGAAATTATGCATCTCGGGCGAGGACAAGTAGCAGTCCCAGATGTCCCCTCGGTTGCGCACCGCCCAGACACCGGCGTAAGTACCAATCCAAAGGATGCCACTTGGTTCTTCAGCGAAGTTGAGGGCATAGTCGATTCCATAAGGCTGGGACGAGGCGGACCACTCGGAAAAGAACCGCCAACCGTCAATGAGATTGTAGCGCCCAATCCAATCGACAGAACCGACCCAAAGATCGCCGTCCTTCGTCCAGGCGAGGCACGTGGGACAGCATACCAGATCGTCGCCCGGTATTCTGCGATCGAAACCGCCGGCTAGGAAACGCCGTGCACCGTTGTGAGGAAACGCAACCCACATTCTCTCTAGCTCGTCAACTGTGACGCACTTTGCGATGTTGCGATCGCAGTCCCTTGACCCTGGGGCCGCCGGTTCAACCAGGTAGTTGGACCAAGCCTCGCCATCAAATTCGCTCAGGCCGCAGTCAGTTCCAAACCACTTCGTGCCATCGGATGCTATGAAGATATCGTGCACCACATCTGAGCCCAGACCGTCAGCGGAGGTGTAGTGCTCAAGGTACGTCTCCTCCGCAGAACACCAACTGAGAAGCACCAGGACATACACCAGAAGTCCAAACAGAGTGCATCTGTACATTCGTTAATCTCCTTAATCACGATCATTCAATACGGTTGCCGTTTCCCGGAGAGAATTCCACCACGAAACTCCTCCGGCCTCAATGGGAACGTGCTTGGTGTCCTGCAACTACTTAGATAGCGCCAGTCAGGCATTCGCGTGCCATGCTCAATCAAGTTGTCGCATCGCCTCCCTTCGTGCGAGTTCGTCGTCTTCGTGGATCACTTACCCTCCATCCTTTCGCCTTCCGCCTTCATCCTTTCATTCAAACTGCCACTCGCAGGACGCGATGTTGCTGGCGAAGTCCATGCTACCCGCGTGGGTGCACCCCGCATACCACCGGTATGTCCCCGCCGGGATCCCGGCAACCTCCAGTGTGACGAGAGGCAGGCCGTTGACGTTCAGGCCTATGGGGACCTCCAAGTTAGGGACTAAAGGCGCCATCGAGGCGCTCCAGCTGGGCGCAAAGAGGAGGGTCCCGTCCGGAAGCTCGAGAGCGACGTATAGGTCGAGGCGCAGGTCCATCTGAAACTCCGCGCTGCCTAGCAGGGAAAGCGTCGGCGTTGCCCCGCATGGCTGCGCGACCGCCTCGAGCTCGATCCAGACCGGCGGCCACGCCTCCGGCCCTCCCCGCATCACATACACCCCATCATCGGCGCCGAACCACACGTCACGGTTAGTTGGGTCCACCGCTATGTCGTGCGCAAAACCAATATCTATCCATCGCCAGTCGGTGTAATCGTACCAAAATGCCCCTCTGTTGGACCCGAACCATATCCCCTTGTCGCCAACAGTGGTCAGACAGGTGCCCGCGAGTGAGTACGGGAGCGCAGGATACTCAAGGACGGACCACTTCTCCGCATCATCGCCGTAGACTATAATTGCCGGGGTCTCGTCTTCAAGAGTTGGTTGGCTTATCAACCAAATTGTGCCTGTTGCAGTTATTCCCAGGTCCACGTAATTGCGCTCGGGCTGGGGACTGAACCTCTGGAATTCAATACCTACATCATCGGGTGTCGCCAGCGACCCGTAAAGAGCGGGCCTGTAGCCATAGCCCCTGGCTTGGAACCACACACGCCCATCAGGGCCGGTCGCGAAGGCTCGCGGGACCAAATCCGAGTCACACCAATCAGGCCACCACGTATCCCACGAGTCCCACAAGGGATCGTATCTAGCCACCCAACTCCCATCGTCCCAGCCGCCTACCCATACGTGCCCGAACGCGTCAGACGTCAGCGCCGTCGGAAACCAACACAGCTTCGGTAAGCTCACGGTCCTGAAATCGAAGCCTTGAACGCAGTACAGTTGCGGTAAGACATATCCACCATCAGTAAACAATAGCCAGAGACGGTCATGGGTATCCAATGCCATGTCAACCAAGCGTCCGGCAGGAATGTCGTCAAGAGTGAATTGATATGTTATCCACACTGATTCATCGAAGCGCCAGATCTCATTGCCGGACGTTGTGAACCACTTCGTGCCAGCGTTATCGATGAGGACGCGGACGACCATATGCTGCAAGCCATATTCGCCCCCGCAGTTGTCCAAGTAAGCTGGCGTCGCTATCACATCAGAAACGCCAAATGCGCCCAGAGCCATCGTCCCGACAGCCAGAAGCGTTGCGAAAATTACATATATAGCTGCTTTCATGTCTTCCTCCTTTGCTGTAAGGCGATGTTGCTGGCGAGGTCCATCGTCAGCTCCTCAGCGCTTTGCTGTTATGTCCTTAATGACTTCAGCCTTGCCGGAACGAAAATCATATCGGACTACTTGCGACTGCCGCCCGCTGTTGTATATCGCAACGTCCGTTTCCGCGAAGTAGCTTATGTCACCCATGCTTATGACATGTGTGTATCCCGGCAAGGGCTGTCTCAATCTCCGTGTCCGTTCAATATGCAAATGCGGGTCAGTAACTATAAACCGTGTCTCACCCTCGTCTGATCGCGTGAAGACAAGATTGTCAGAATCCAGTGCCCATTTGACTATCCAGCGCTGGTCCTTAGTCTCTAACGACCAGCCCTCTTCTGGGAGAGGCACCGAGCGAACGAGTGGAACCATTGACTGACCTCGCAGCGCCCAGATAGATGCAAGGAGCTGGTGACTCCCCGCGTCTCCCTTCAGCGTGCATAAGTACTTGCCCGATCTCGACACGCAGCAGGTAGATGCATCGGACCCTCGCGTCTCACAGAGAAGGGATACTCGGGGGACACTCTCGGGAGCGCGCATGTCTAATATACATGTATAAATCCTCCCTGTTGCGTTGGGCCTGTAGGCCCATGGGTCACCTCGGTCAACGAAAACCAGAGCTAGTCTGTCTCCGGCTTCGTTCACAACGCTGCCCCAGAATACAGCCTGGTCGGGTAATTCGACCGCTGTCTCAGAGATGATCTCACCGGCATCTGAGATGAACAGAGCTTTGCGTTGTCTAGTGTCCGATGCACCCACGGTCTCGGCTTTCTCCCCAACGTCTCTGTGCCGGCCCAGGCACACCCATGTCTTGAAACGGGGCATATATCGGACCGGATAAGCTGGCCACCATTCTGTCGAGTCACCAAAACCCAGCTCCGTTCTGAAGCATTTGGATGCCCGATTGTTGGAAACATCAAATACATCAAATACAAACCGATATCCTATCCAAGCCTGTGCTGGCTCGCCTTCTGCACGACGACCACCAACGCTTTGATATCTGACCGCCCCTATTAGGCGCCTCGCTGCCCCTATGATAGCCGGCTGATTTGAGGAGGGGAACACGTACAGCCCAGGATCATCAAAGAGCGGCATCTCCTCATTCTTGTCGCATGTCAATAAAGTTGCCTTGCTGTGCATTTCCGGGCCCTCCGAACTAGTCGGGCCAAAGTCCTCGCACAGCACAATGTTTCCAGATGGCGTTGGATACCAGTGCAAGAAGCTGATCTCACTCCCCAATGCCAGACTCTCGTGTTGCCCCTGGAGCGCAAGCCCTAGGAACAACATGACCACTATTGCACCAAACATCGCTCTTTTATTCATTCTTTCCTCCTCTTTCAGATACCCAGAAACACCTACCGTAATATCCAAACTACATCGTAGTTGTCCCATTCAGAAACCTCAGATATGGGGAGAAGCCCCAGCACAACAGAGCGAGCTCCGGCATCTATGCTCCTCGAGCGCCAGCGTTTTTCCGGCGCAGGCACGTTCCCGATGTCAATATCTATCATCCAAGTGGCTCTCAATAGACTCCTCACCTCATCGCTGAACTTGCGACGGCTCTGGCCAACTGCAAGAGGGAAGTCAGACCACTTGGGAACAAGAACAAAGCACCGAGGGGCGCTATTTACGGAGATTTCTCCCATGTTTAT
>DATLAJ010000027.1 GCA_035527515.1 bacterium | reverse complement strand
CCCCCCCCCCCCCGCTCCCAGACTGATCTCTTCAATTGCGCAATCGTAGGGAATACA
The DNA here is from genome assembly GCA_035527515.1 of bacterium. Classification (NCBI taxonomy): domain Bacteria; species bacterium. Next base: position 26,726 of record DATLAJ010000027.1, on the reverse strand, counting down.
GCGGAAAATGGAGGGGGCTTCTCTGAGTGTCACATGTCATCCCACGCGACCAACTGTCTCATAGCGTATAATGAGGCTTACGAGAACGGAGGCGGGGCTTATTTCCCGTCTTATTCAGTTGGCGGCCCCATCACATTTGGGAACTGCACAATCGTGGGCAATACAGCAGGTAATAAGGGGGGAGGCATGTATTATGAGGGGTACCACTTCGGCATCGAGAGCTGCATCATCTGGGGTAACAGCGCCCCTGAAGCAAGTGACTTCCACGCCTATTACCTGGACGCGACGCCCCGTTACTGCTGTATCAGGGATTGGTCTCTGGGCGGCGAGGGCAACATCTCAGATGACCCTCTGTTTGTGGCTGGTCCACAGGGTAGTCTCTATCTCTCCTCACGCGACGCCGGCCAAGATGTCGATAGCCCGTGTATCGATGCAGGCGCTGTTTTTGTCAATCATGAGATACCCAGGAATCTCACGACCAGAAGTGATGAGGAACCTGATCAGCCCCCGGTCGATATGGGCTTCCATTACACCCCGGAGTTACCCTACGCCAAGTTCGAGAGCAAGTGCGCTGTCAATGGAAGTCCCTTTCAACCCGGGGACCGCATAACGCTGTCACTGGAGGGGCAGAACCTCGGACAAGAAGTCTGCGTTGACGTTTATCTGGTGGTGTTTTTCTGGAACGAGGGCGTGAATTGCTACATCACTCCAGAGCGGATAGACAAGAAGTTCAAACCCTGGCTTTCGGACTTCGTGATTCCAGAAGGCTTCGTATATGGGCCGGAAGCGGTGTTCGAGTTCGAGGTCACCGGGCAAGTATCTGCCCCCAAATTCTATAGATTCGGTGTCCTGATCAACCACGCTGGGACGCTGTCCCCCATTTCTGCATGTCTTTCGCGCAGCTTCCGCGTGGATTGGAGATAATGCTTCTAGTGTGAGGTTGGGGCTATCGACGCGAGACCCCCGTCCCACGTCTGATTATGGGTTAGCTGGATATACGACACGCACCGACGGCACGCCTGCCAGCGGTATCGTTGACATCGGCTACCACTACCCCGTTCCGACTGCGTCAAACGAGGGGGGCAATGTGCTTCCTAAGGGGCGATGAGCTCGCATCAGCCGTGATTTAACTGCCGACCGGTCTCTATCGGAAGCAGAAGGGGTCGTCGGCCGTAAAATCGCCCTGCGCCCAAAACGCCCTCGCTCGGCACCCGCCGCATACGTCATGGAACCGGCAGTTTGAGCAGCTCTCCGCAGTCGGCTCGCTCTTCAGCGCTCTGAGCGATTTGAATATCTCACCCTCGCGAAAGAGCTTTGACACGGTTGTCCTGAGCACGTTGCCAGCTGAGATCGGCAGAAACGGACAGGCGAGCGCCTCGCCGTCAGCCCTGACGTAGAACAGGCCCGTGCCAGCGACGCAGCCGTGAAAGAACATCGGCCCGATGAGGCGCACGGCAAGCGAGGCCGCCCAGTTGCGCGCCCCAAGCATCGCCCAGTAGTTGGGCGCGCAGGTGGGCTCGATGATGAGGCTTGAGAGGCGCTGGACCTGCGCGATCTGGACTAGCATGCTCTCGTATTGCTCCGGAGTGAGCATGATGCCGCTGTTGTGCAGGCCTCTGCCGCATGGGGACACGAAGTAGGCAAGCATCACCCGTGCCCCGAGGTTCTCAGAGAGCCGGACGGTCTCGGCAAATCGCTCGTAGTTCAGCTGCATGAGCGTCGTGTTAATCTGAAGAGGTAGTCCCGCCTTCCTTGCAGCGATGCAGCCCTCGATCGCCTGGGCAAATGCGCCTCTTTCGCCGCGGACCTCGTCGTGCACAGCCGGGCAGTCGCCGTCAAGACCAACCGCAACGCCGCACACGCCTGCTCGCTTGAGTCGTCTTGCCAGCGCAGCGTCAAGTAGGGTGCCGTTGGTTGCGATGACGGGCCACAAGCCTCGGCCGGTGGCATACTCGCAGAGCTCCACGATGTCATCGCGAAGAAGGGGCTCGCCTCCTGAAAAGACCACCATCTTGAACTCGGGCTGCGCCGCAAGCTCTCTCAGAAGGCATGTCATCTGGTCAAACGAGAGCTCGTCCTGCTGGGCGTCGCTCGATTCTACGTGGCAGTGCACACAGCTGAGGTTGCACCTCCTGGTTGCCTCCAAGACAGGATGTATCGGGAAGCCGATGCAGCCCATCCCTTCCGAGCCGGCCACCAGCCCAAGCATGTCCAGCCCTGAACAGAGCCATCTCGGCATGAACCGCCAGCGCGTGAGTAGGCCATACAGAACCACAGACCCGGCCTGCCTCAAGAGCTGCGCGGGCGAGAATAGCTGTTTTCTTATGGAATGCATTGGCGTTGTCGGCGCTATCCGGCGACCTCATCGGCAATCTGCCTGGCGGCATTCATGCCAACGGGACCGAAGTTAGACCTCTCGTGGCGGCATACGGTCAGTGCGGTGGAAGGTGTTCGGCCTGAATCGGACCCACCCAGCTTTCCGCCTCACCGTCCCCGCGTTCCCATCGATTCCTGTGCTCCATCAGGACGTGCATGTCCGCGCCCCGAGGTTGGACATCAACTGTCATTGTGAATCGCCAGAGATAGGGGACCAGGTCATACCCAAGTTGAAGCAACGAAGACTCTATGGACTGACGCCAATTGGGACCCATTCTCCAGTAGCCGCGTATAAATGGCTTTTCATAAAGGGAATAATGCCCTGAGTAGAGGACCTGGACATCGATCCTCACGCCTATGCCCGCCTCAACTAACGCCCATACGCCCTCCGTCTCGTCGTACTCGAACCTGATGTATGCGTCATTGGAGCCACGCCAGACGAGCGGAGACGGGAGTATCTCGAAGTCCTCGAAGACCGGCCCGGCGATGATGTTCAGGGTCCCACGCTCGGTCATTGCGATGCCTACTTGATGTCTGCCGAACGGTTCCTGAAGTACGAATCTCTCAACGGGGAAACCGCCAATGTAATGATACTCAACTGTGGCCCCGCTGGGCACGAAGACGTTGCCCATGAACTGGGTGGGGCATGGTTGAGGCCTGGTGCATTCTGGGTAAAGAAAGCCGAAGTCTCCGTAATCGTCGAGAACGAAGAGAAACAAATCTGCAAAGACATCCGGCCCGTCCCATGTCAGCGACCCCCAAAGACCCAGGGAGTCGCTCATGACGACCGAGTCCGTCGAGAGGGTAAGCCCCAAATGGCCCGCAGCGCTTGCTGTGCTGGTTAGCCCGAGCAAGAGCACCGTCAGCAAACAAAGAAACCGTAGCTTCACTGCAACTCCTCACCAGATTAGCACCTATCACGCACATCGTAACATAACAAAAGGCACCCTCTCTGTCAACCGAGTTCGATTGCCAGGAAGGCCCGACCACGGATTGCTACGCATAGATTGAGGCGTCTGCCCGATGCGTCTGTGTTACATCAGTCTCCGACATCAGAAACACGCGTCAATGCCACCCAGCCTAAAACGTGTAATATGGACGAAGAGTTGTGATGATATTAAGAACTCAAGTCGAGGTTCAAAGATGGCGGATACACACATAGGCACATCCGGTTGGTCCTACGCTCACTGGAAGCACGTGTTCTATCCTGACAAGTGCACGGGGGGCGAAGATGCTGCCCTTCTACGTCCAGCATTTCCACACTGTCGAGCTGAACGCGTCCTTCTACCGGCTGCCAAAGGCGGCGACGTTCGATGGCTGGAGGCAGAAAACGCCCCCCAACTTCGTCTTCGTGGGGCTCGTGGGCAAGAACGTGGCCAGCTCGCCGCTTCCCGCCGCCCTGCACCGAATGACCGGGGCCGAGGTCATCTTCGGCGCGGGCATCCCTTGTCCTGACGGCCGTTACAGGCTGGTCCTCTCCGACCCAATTCCGACCCAAGAATGCGACAGCTACGAGGAGTTCGTAACCGTCAACACGTCGGCCTACAACGCCGTCTTCGAGCGCTTCATCCGCCAGTACCCGACGCGTGGCTCTGGGTCCACAACCGCTTCAAGGACACACAGTAAAGCCCCGGCCTCTGGCACAAGCGCCTCGCCAAGCGCGACGGCTGACATAATTCCGCAGGCTATGCATTCTTGCTGTATAAGGCCATCTTGTCGATATCATCCCGACACCCGTATTTGCCCCGATCCAAGAACTCCGTCAGTTCGTTTTTTCGCAAGTGCTCAAAGCAGCTTTGAATCTGTGCAGGAATCCACACCTTAAGACCGTCCTAACTGGAGTTGACTTCTATTGACAGACTGTGGTCTTCTTGGTCTTGGCGGTGTTCTCATATTGCTTGGATTAGGTTCTTGTTTTTCTCACTCAAGTGAAGAGCCACCTAGCCCAATTTCGCACCTTCTGGGGTTAGCTCATGGTACGTGACGAACATCTAAAATCACTTTTTCGCGCTTTTTCTGAAGGATGTGATTCGACTTTTCTAAGAGTGGCCGAAACCATTATTTCTGACGAGCTCGCTGCAAACCACCATGGGCTAGCCAACGAACTCAGAAAAGCGATCAGCCAGCGCTGCGCGCCACATCTCTCGCGCCCCGTACGCCGCGAACTAGCCTCGATGCCAAAAGACCGCCGGAATGGCGAACCTCTCATCTCTCTGCAGGAAGGTGGTGTTTCTCAAGATCAGATAATTCTCAACGACGAGACGAGAAAGAAGATCGAACGGATACTCGAAGAGCATCGCAAGAGCAAGCAGTTGGCAGACCACGGCTACAGAGCTAAGAATAAGATCCTCTTTTGGGGGCCACCCGGATGCGGCAAGACCTTTACCGCTCGTTACGTAGCTCACGAGCTCGGGAAACACATCGGCATCATTCGACTCAACGCGGTCATTTCAAGCTTTCTTGGCGATACGGCATCCCATATCCAGCGGGTCTTCGATCTCGCCACAAGCTCGCCAATGGTGCTGCTCCTAGATGAGGTAGATGCTGTCGCTAAGGATCGCGATGATCCGAATGATGTGGGGGAACTGAAGCGAGTAGTCAATAGCCTCTTACAGGCTATGGACTTTTTCTTGTCGACTCAGAGCCTCATTATCGCTGCTAGCAACCATCAGTATCTTCTTGATCCGGCGGCGTGGCGCCGGTTCGATGATATTGTGCACTTTCCCATGCCCGGCAAGGATGAGCGAGAACAGCACTTGAGACTTCTTCTTAACGGTGTGGAGTTTAATGGCTCGTTCGCGCATTTGGCGAAGATGTTGCATGGAATTTCGTTTGCCGACGTGGAGCATATCACGATAGATGCTGTAAAGACGATGATTCTGCAGGGCAAGAGAAAGCTATCCTCGAATATCATCATCAAGGAGTATCGCGCCTTTAAGCGGGACATTACGTCGGCTATGCGGAAGAGTCGAAAGGCGGCAGGAAAGGAAATAGATCAATGAATGCAGATTTCCCTCCGCTCTCTTTGCCCCCGCCCCAGATAGCCGCTCGTCGAAAAGAAAGGCCAAGGCCAGTCCCGGTGCCACCTGAAGTATTGGAACGGCGCCAAGAAATCGCTCGTAGGCTAATCGAGCAGATCGAGCCCCTGTCGAACTCTTTGCGACAAATGTCTGATGACGAGAGGAGAGCTGTATTCTACAAACTTGAGCATGAAGGTGCTGTACCGCTGGGCGGGACCGACCTAAAGCCCATCGTCGAGCCGTCTGAGACGTTTACTTTGGCGGTGCCACGTTCTGATAACTTGGATAAACTGTCCCGAAAAATCCAGGATTTTGGCGAGTGCGAGATAGAACGCGCGCGCTACGAACGTTTGGCTGCCGCCTTGACCACCATTCAGCCCGGCGAACCGGAAGATCGCCTGTGTCAGGCCCTGTATGATGATTATGAAGCGCTGATTCGGCAGGACTGGGTGATTTGCGAAATCGAGATAATTTCTCTTGAACAGGGCCGCCGACAGCAACAGCGCGAGCTTCGGCAAATTCGCACTTCTCTGGTGCAGGCCTTTGAAAGCGGCGTTCATGGCAATGTTTTTGAACAGGAAGAGATCAAGGCTACCTGTCGTGCTGTAATCAGGTGTACAGGCGCATTATTCCAGCAACTGGTCGAAGGTCGTGAATGGCAGCGGCGAATCTGGTGGTTCGATGCGCGCCCGGAATTCGAGACATTTCATTCGACGCTGAGAGAGTTCGCGATGACCAATCTGCAACCTTGCACGGCACCTAGTGAGTCGGCCCCAGTCGTGTGTATTGTCGACTCGGGTGTAACAAGAGGAAATCCGTTCCTCAAACCAGTCGTGCGAGAAGACCTTCTGCGGTCTTTTCTGACAAAGTCACCGGATAGCCCGCACGATGAGCACGGCCACGGTTCAGGTGTAGCTTCTCTCGCGGCCTATTATGCGCTCAACCTTGAGAGCGGTGCTTCCAACGAAGGCAAGGTCTGGATTGCCAGCGCGAGAATTCTCGATTCAGACAATGCGGGAGAAGAGGACCGTTTGCTCTCGAAAGTCCTGCAGGAGGTTGTGAGGTTCTTTGTCGACCATGGCGTGCGGATATTCAATCTGTCCGTCAGCATTCTCAATCGAAAGTGGAATCAGGAAGCGAAGCGGACAGTTACCCGTAAGTCCTGGGTCGCACGCACAATCGATAGGCTCACGAGGGAACACAACATCATCTTCGTGGTTGCCACCGGCAATCTTTCACTAATGGATGTTCGAGATTACCTCCAGAACAACCTGCCGTATCCGGATTATCTTTACGAGGAGGATTCACGATTGTTTGATCCAGCCCAGGCGGCGTTGGCCCTGACGGTAGGCGCAATATCGCCGGGCACGTTGATTGTCGGCCCAGATGGCTCCGCGCGAGCGATAGCCCCGATTAATGGACCTGCACCCTTCACGCGCTGCGGCCCTGGCATGAATAAGGAAATTAAACCGGAGCTGGTCGATTATGGAGGGAACTATGTTCTGGATGTAGATGGCGAAGTTGTGCGGTCCAATCCCGGAACAGATGTGATGATGGCCAGCCATCAGCTCACACCCGCTATTGCTCATGACTGTGGAACGAGTTTCGCCGCTCCCCGCGTCGCGCACAAGCTTGCTCTCGTGCTTGCCGATCTCGAAGCCATGGGTCTAACCGATATCTCGGCTTCACTTCTAAAGGCCTTCATTGTCAATTCTGCGACCTACGGAGGACTTGATCTTGATGGTATAAAGGATCAGGAGCCGAAGCATTTCTTGAATGTCGTTGGCTACGGAAAACCCGACGATAACCGTGCGACCTATTGCGATTCCTACTCGGCATTATTGTTCTATCGAGGAAAGTTAGAACGCGATACAGTAGCCTACTTCGACATTCCGGTCCCTTCGGAACTCGCAGCATCCTCAAGTGGCAGGAAGCGCCTGACCATAACCGTTGTTTATGCTCCAGAAGTGCAGCGATGCGGCCTCGAGCGGTATCTGGCGACAAGCTTCAAATGGCGGCTCTTCCGGGGAGATGTCAGTCGTGATGATATCATAGCTTTCATGTCCGCAGAGGAAGGGGACGATTCCTTAGAACACGAACGCGAGCGACCAGGAGAGATTCCGGGTAAATATCACAGATATGGAATTAGGTTACGTTCTCGCGGGACCATTCAGCATGACGTGATGGAGTGGACCGAGCATAGGGAGCGCTATAGCGACAACACATACACTCTGGCCATAGCGGCTTATGAGAAATGGGGGCGCAGAACACCGCCAGAGGTGCCATATGCGGTCGTCGTTCGGCTAGAAGATACGACTGAATCAACGCAGGTGTATTCTGCTGTTCAAAATATCCTCGCGCAGATTGAGGTGAGAGCACGAACCAGAACATGAAAAACACATTAGGATTGCACGCAACATGCATAGTGGCCATGTAAACCGCACTCAGACAGGTGAATCACCGGTTCACCCTGACAGGCATCAAGCCGCCAATGCGGCGAGATGTATCCACATAAGCGTATTGAAACGCAGTGATTCGGAGCTCATCGCCCAACTTCGGACTTTGGACTTCAGACTCTAGACTTTGGACTCACTCCACCTTGAGAATGGCCATGAAGGCTTCTTGGGGGATGGCGACCGAGCCGAGCTGCTTCATCTTGCGCTTGCCCTCCTTCTGCTTCTCGAGGAGCTTGCGCTTGCGCGTGATGTCCCCGCCGTAGCATTTGGCCGTTACGTTCTTGCGGAGCGGCGCGACACGCTCACGGGAGATGATCTTGCTGCCGATAGCGGCCTGAATCACGACCTCAAAGACCTGCCGGGGTATCTGCTTTCGCATCCGCGTAACCAGCGCCACGCCGCGGTGATAGGCGTTCTGCTTGTGCGTCATGAATGAGAGCGCATCAACCGGCTGGTCGTTGATGAGCATATCAACTTTCACGATGTCGGACTGCCTGTGCCCGATTTGCTCGTAGCCATACGAGGCGTAGCCTTTCGAGACGGATTCCTACGCATAGATTGAGGCGTCGGCCCGATGCCAGGCGTCTTTCCAAACGAATCGATTATTCGTAAACTCTTTCGCCATGCGAAAGCCTGACCGGATACTCATCATCGTCGCCATTCTCATCCACGCCTCGTTTCTCGTGTCGCTCGCGCTTCACTTCAAGGTTGTATCAGTGTGGCCGCCGAGGGTGAAGCCCGAGGTCACGATACAGGCTCTCGATAGCAACCTTGTGCCGGTTGCCGCCGTCGGCCGTCCCCCCGGCGAGCCGATGTCGATCTCCGAGATGAGGCGCGAGAGGGGCGTGCACCTGTGGGACAGATTGTTCTACGATTCGACCAAATACGAGGTCGGCTTCGATTTCTTTGGCCTATACAAGGGTGCGCTCGATCTTCTGCGGGGCAGATCGATCTATCAGGAGGCGCGATATGACCAGAATGAGACCGTCTTTTCGGACGAGGCGGTGCCCTATTACTGCCCCTATATCTATCCGCCGCTCGTCTCCTACTTCATGGTGCCGCTTGCGATTGCGCTGACGCCGTTTAGAGCGTTTGTCGTGTGGACGCTCATACAAGAGCTCTTGCTTGTCTGGTGCATTATGCTCTCTCGAGGCCTCTTCACATCGGATTGGCACAAGAGCATCGTAACCGCTATGTGGCTCTGTTTTGGGCCATATTACCTGCTGCTTTATATCGGTCAGACCTCGTTTGTCATCGCCGCCTGCCTCATGCTTCTGGGCTGGTCCTACATCGCCGGACGTCCCAGGGCTGGCGACTGGGCCTGGATTATCAGCGTGGCGCTGAAGCTCCTGACGCTGATCGCCGCGCCGATCCTCCTGCGCTTCAAGCGCTATCGAGCGGTAATCATCGCCATTGCCATCGTCATCGCCGCCTCAGCGCCTTACTTCGCGTTCCATCCGCAGGATGTGGAGTTCTTCGCATATCTCGTCAAGTCGCGGACGGTCGCTCCCTACGGAGGCGACCTGTCGCACTCCGAGGTCTCATATTACCTCTTCGGGCCCGAGCTTGGTCAGGGAGTATCGAAGGTCTTCATGTGGGCGGTGATCATGTTTTCATTGGCGCTCACGTTCCTGCCAAAGAAGGTCCGCTTCGTCGATGGCCTGTCGCTTTGGATGTGCACGTATTTCCTCGCGTATATCCGCGTGTGGGAGCACCACTACGTTATGATTGTGCCGATCCTGGTGCTTCTGTTCTACTCCACGCGGAGCAACTTTGTCTTGGTCATGTTCGTCCTGCTCGCTCTCCCAACGCCCTTCTTCCCATACAGCGGATACTGCTGCAAAGCGCAGAACCTCGCGCATCACCTCTTCAAGCTCGTCCCCGTGGCAATGCTCTACGTCTTCGTGGCCAAAACCATCATCGCCCGCCGGAAGGAGGTGGAGGGAGGGGGAGGTGTCTCGCCCTCCTCAGGACACCCGACTGAAGTCGGGTGTTAGGATAATCAGAACCGTCTAGATCACCGCGTTAAAACGCGGTGATTCGGAGGAAGCGAGCTTAGGCGGGTGCCACCTCATTGCCCGGCGAAAGCGGTGGCGATGCAAGAGGCTACCATGATCCTAGCCCCCGAATTCATTCGGGGGAATTGTGGCCGACACCTCCCCTATACCCCGTTCAGATGGGGGGTTGGGGGAGGCTGACTCACTCCCCCATCCTCATAATCCTCATAAGGTCAAGCGAAGCGTCTTCTTAGGCTACCGCCCTTCTTGACCCTTCGCTAAATCCCTGCAAGTAGCTAGGTAACAAGGTAAGCAGGTAATCAATTAGATGACCTGCAAAGGCGAAAACCGTAGTAGGTGATCAGGTAGCTCGGCTCATCCCAGCTTCGGCAAGCCGATCGGCAGTACAGGGCGCTGCTGCCCCAGCCGCCGCCGCGCAGGACTCGAGTGGCGCCACTGCCAGGGCCGGCAGGATCGCTATCCGGATCAGGCTGCGTCCCATAATAACCTTCATCATACCAATCCCAACACCACTCCCATACGTTTCCATGAGTGTCATAGAGGCCAAGACCATTTCCCTGTTTCTGAGCAACCTCGTGCTTCTGAGAACAATCATACCAGCCGGCGCGATCAAGATCAGACTCCGAATCGCCTGTATAGAAGCGACTCGTGGTCCCGGCTCGGCAAGCATATTCCCATTCGGCCTCTGTCGGCAGCCGATAACCGTTTGCATCGAAGTTGCAGGCCACATCAGCTGAGGTGATGTGATTGCCGCTGTATAAGGTGTTCGTGATCTCATAGCATTTCACATAGCCGTCTGCTTCGGACAACTGATTACAGAATGACACGCAATCGTACCAGGCGACTCTCTCTACGGGATAATTGTCCCCACGCTTGTCGTAACAGTCGTTCCAGCCCATCACGTCTTCCCACTGCTTCTCCGTCACTTCCGTCTCAGACATCATAAACGGCGAGATGTGAACCGTCCGCTGCGGCCCCTCGTCTGAAAAACGCCCCGCCTCGTCCTCCGGGGAGCCCATCAGAAATGAACCAGCAGGAATAGAGACCATCGTGATGTCCGGGGAAGGGCCAGAACCTGTGTAGGAAAACGCTGCAAGGCCTAGGTTGCTGGCCCAGTTCCAGGTCCCAGGCTCTAAGCAAAGAGAAGCGAAGTGGTATTCCCCATCTTGGCTAATCGGCGGCGCAGGCAGCACTGAAGGAACCTCGAAGCGGAAGTGTGCAGTCATGTCGAACTGCCCGGGCATCCTTACCTCTGCGTTCCAGGGCACTATTGCATGGACCCAGCCGGATGGCCCCATGGTGTATATGCCCCCGCCGGGCGCGAGCAGTCCCACGCAAAGGTCAAGTGTCGCACAGGCGCCCGGGTTCTCCACACTCAACGTGACCCCAATCGTGTCGCCAGACTGATAGTTGGTCCGGTCGGTATAGATTGTGACCGTTGGCTCAGCCAGAGCCATCGTCCAGACAACCCAGACCAGTGCGAAAACAACACAAACAACTGCTGCTCTCATCTTTTCCTCCTTTTAGGGAAGTTGATGTTAGATGCGCCCGCTCCTATAAGCGGAACGGATAGAACGAAAAAAAACCATAGCAAAAAGTATTATATGCCGGGAGGGGGCGAGATTCCAAGCGAAAGATCGACCTGCCGCACATCTACGCGCTCAACGTGGCTCGGCTACACTTTTTGACCTTCGACGTTCCGTATTCAGCTCGACTTGCGAGGCAGCATGTTCTTCGCGATCGTCAAGGCGTCAAGAAAGTAGCCCCACAGAGTTGAAGGGCGCCTCGCCATACGGAGCTTCTTGAGGACGAAAGACGGGCGGAAGTAGAACTGGCGGACAGCCCTGTTCCTCAGCTTCCAGACCTGCTCCTTTGAGAGCTGCTCTGTCGCAATTGCGGTGTAGGCCCCGCCGTCGAACTGAGTGTCGTCGTCAGAGATGTAGCCCGCCTCGACAGCATCTTGGCGGAGCTTCGTGCCGATGTATGGGTCAACCGTGGCGAACGATGCGAAATCGCAGTCGAGCTCCTTGGCGAAATCGATTGTCTTCTGGATGGTTCCCTCGGTCTCGCCGGGCAGCCCGATGAGGAAGAACCCGATCGTTTTTAGGCCGTACTTCTTGCACAGCCGGAACCCCTCGCGGATTACATCGGTCGTCATGCCTTTCGAGTATTTGGCCAGTATCTCGTCGCTGCCGCTCTCGACGCCCAGCTGGATTGCGTGGCAGCCCGCCTCGCGAAGAAGCCTGCACAGACCGTCGTCCAGCGTATCGACGCGGTTGATGCAGTCGAAGCTGAAGCGCTTGCCCAGCGAGATTATCGCCGAGAGGAGATTCATCGCGCGCTCTTTGCCGACTATCATGTTGTAATCGACGAGGTGAAGCTCGTGGACGCCGATGCTGTCGAGAGACAGTAGCTCTTCTTTGACGTTGTCGATGTCGCGAGTCCTGTAGGTCCGAAGCTGGTTGCTGCAAAACGTGCACGAGAACGGGCAACCGAGGCTCGTGATCACGGTCGCCATCGGGCGCTGCTGGGCCCAGGGCAGGCGATAGCGACTCAGCGGGAAGAGATCGTGCCGAGGCGCGGGGTAGGCGAACTCCTGGTTGGAGTCGCGGCTCTGTGTGGAGACAATCTCGCCGTTCGGGTCCTGAAAGATAACGTCCGCGACATCGTGGGCCCGGCCGTCGAGATACGCCAGCAAGCCGTCGGACGTGAAATCCGTCAGGATGGCGTCGAGAAAGCCGTGCTCGCTCAAGACCTGCTCGCCCATCTCCAGCAGAAAGCCCCCGCTGGCTATCAGTTTTGCGCTGGTTAGGTTCTTGATTCTCGAGAGAAATGCGAAATCTTTGTTCCATGAGCACGATGCGGTAACGAACAGTATGACGTCAGGTCTAAGGGACTCGATCCGCGCGGCGGCCCTGTCCGGCGAAAGCCTCTCGATGATGGCGTCAATCGCGACGACCTCGTGCTGCGTGGAGAGGATGCCGCTCTGGACGGCCAGGTCGATCGGCTGCCAATATGCGTTGGCCTTCGCGGTTCCGGTGCAGTAATTGGCGCGCATGTAGAGCCTGTCGCCAGGCGGGTTGAGCAAAAGAATCCGCATTCAGAGTTCCTCGGCCGCATTCCGTTTTCAATGCCCGTCGCATCGCTCGGCGGACGGGTCAATCAAATAGTATGCTGAGCGGCCTCGATGTCAATATGCAAGGCCGCCGTATGCGTTCCACAGGCGGGCTCATCTCTTGCCGAACAGGTAGCGGACGATGACACGAACGATGGCGAGCGTATCGCGCAGCTGTCGAAAGTGGCTCTGACCGTCAGGCTTGTAGATGAGCGGTGTCGGAACCTGCTCGATTCTGCTGCCACGAAGATAGATTTGAAGCAGAATCTCGGTCTCCGTGTCAAAGCCGTGCGTGGTCAGTTCGTCCAGCCGAATTGCCGAGAGCTTATAGAGCCGAAAACCGCACTGGCTATCACGAATCTTCGTTCTGCATATTGCCGAGACCCAGAAGCTCGAGAGGCGGTTCGCAAGCAACCTGAGAAATGGCATCTTGCCGAGCGAGAACGGCCGGCAGCCAAGCACGAGCTCGCAATCTGTCTCGATGAACCTAGCGAGGAGGTCGGGGATCGAATCGACCGAGTGCTGCCCGTCCGCATCAAGCGTGATGGCCACGTCATAGCCGTGTCGCTGAAGGTAGCCAAGTCCGGTTATGAGAGCCGCCCCCTTGCCGAGATTGGTCTGGTGGCGCAGCACGAGATCGGCGTGCTCGTTGGCTATATCCTGGGTGCCGTCGGTCGAGCCATCGTCAACGACCACAATTGTGTCCGGTGAGTGCGACCTTGCCCCTTCTAGGACAGATTTAATTGTGCTGGCGGCGTTATAGGCGGCGACCAGGACGGCGAATCTGCGGGACGATTCGATGTTCATGCCAGTCCTGCCCAGTTTCAGAGAAGATACGAGATGCCGATGCCCACCTGGGCAAATAGGAGGATCAGATACATGTGCTTCCAGGATGGGTGGTTGCGCTCAGTGGCGAGCTCCTCGGGTCTCCTCACGAGGAGGTGTCCGGCGTAGGCTCCCCATGCCACGAGCAAGGCCGAGACGATGAGCAAGGCTGCGTGATTGCCCGAAAGGGTCCCCGTGGCAACCCCAACCGGTATCAGCAAGAACGGGACGACCAGGGACGTGGCAACGACCCAGGCCGCCTTTCTGACGCCGAGGACGATCGGCAACGTCATGCAGCCTTGCGCCCTGTCGCCGTTCATGTCCGCGAAATCCTTTGTTGAGGCGGCCCCGAGCACGAATAAGCCGAACACCATGCCGATGAACCAGGGCTCTTTCGCGTTCACCTCGGCAACGGAGGCCCAGCCGGCCACGATCAGGAGTAGTCCCCTCGGAACCGCGATTGTCAGGTTTGCGAGCCAGCAGATACGTTTGGCTCTCAGCGGCGGCGCGGAGTATGCGTAGGTTGCGAAGGCAGTGAAGAGCACGATGATAAGGAAGGTCCGGTTCACGAACGCGGCAAGCGCGATCGAGGCGCCGTAAAGGAGCAAGACCGCGATGCTGGCCTGGTGAATGGTCATTCTCTTGGATGGAAGCGGTCGATTTGGTTTGTTTATGCGGTCGATTTCGATGTCGAATATCTGGTTCAAGCCGTTCGAGGCGGCGTTCAGGAGCATGGCAGCTATGGCACCGATGTACGCGGGAGGGGGAGGCAGGGAGTGTTTCGCCATCACAGCGGCGGAGAGAAACCCCACGAATGGGGCGAGCAACGTAAACGGCCTTGCGAGCGCAAGCAGCGGCCTAATAGCGACCTGGCTCATTCCGCGTCCGAGATATTAAAAAAATCCACAACCGCCGCCCGAAAAGCAGCGTCAGTCCTAACCGAGTTGATCCAATTTCTAAAGCCCATGCTGCCAGGAAGGCTCCGGCTATACCAGGCCGCAAACTTCCGGAACCGGCGCACTGGATCGCCCTGCGCCTCGTGCACCGTCATGCGGTAGTGCCACAAGAGGACTTTTCCGATCTCCTGACGTCCGGGCTCGGTGGTCTCGACCGGCCCGCCATCAAGGGCCACCGCGATGTCCTTGAAAAGCCACGGGTTGCCCAGCGCAGCCCGTCCTACCATCACGGCATCGCAGCCCGTCTCATCGAGCATTCTCAGCGCTGCTGTCGGGCTGTCAACGTCCCCGTTGCCTATAACCGGTATAGCCACAGCCTCCTTCACCCTCCTGATGAGCGACCAGTCGGACTTGCCTCTGAACCGGTCCACCCCAAAGCGCGGATGAACTGTTACGGCCGATACGCCGAACTCCTCGGCTAGTTTGGCCACAAAAACGCAGTCGGATGAGTTCCTTTCATAGCCAGCCCGCATTTTGACCGTCACCGGGACCTCAACGGCCTCTACTACCCGGCGGATTATCTGGCTGAGCAGGTCTGGAGCACGCATCAGTGCGACACCTGAGCCGCTCTTCAGAATCTTGGGCACCGAGCAGCCGAGGTTTATATCTATCAAATCGACGCCAGAAGACCCCACAATCGCCGCAGCCTCAGCCATGACTTCGGGCTTTGCCCCGAAAATCTGCGCCGAGATAGGTCGCTGAAAGTCATCAAATCGCAGCAGCCGCTCAGTCTTTCGGGAGTTTCTGACCAGCGCCTCGCTGCTCACCATCTCGGTGCAGACAAGGTCGCAGCCGAATCGCTTGGAGACCTGCCTGTAGGCATTGTCAGATATCCCAGCCATCGGCGCGGCCACGAGCCGGCCCGAAACCTCCACGGAACCAATCGAGAACATGCTCTAGGCGGCTGCCGCGGGCGAACGCTCGTTCACGATCGCACGTGGACGGCATCTGCCTACACACAGGCCGCACTGCTCGCATCTGCCATAGTCAAGGACGGCGAGGTTGTCTTGAACGTATATCGCCTCGAATGGGCAGACCTGCTCGCAGAGCTTACAGGCTATGCAGCCCACTGGGCAGACCTCTCTGACTTCCTTGCCCGGCGCCTTGGAGCTGCACAAAATATGAATCGTCCGCCCCAACGGCACGAGCTTGATTATGTCCCTAGGACACGCCGCAACACACTGACCACAGCCGGTGCATTTTTCGTCATTGACGACCGGAATCCCACCGGGGCCCTCGCTGAGCGCCCCGAAAGGACAGACCGCAATGCACGTCCCATAGCAGAGGCAGCCATAGGGACAGTTCTTGTCGCCTCCTGCCAAAAGCGCCGCGGCCTTGCAGTCCATCACGCCGTTGTACTCGAACCTCTTGCCAACCCTGTTGTTGCCGCCTGCGCAGAGTATCCGAGCGACCCTTCTCACGAACTTGCCAGCCTCAAAGCCGAATTCTTTGCAGATATTCTCGATCATTGAGCTGTCGCACACTGAGCATCTGGTAACGGGAACGCCGTCATTTATTACCGCCTCGGCAAAGGCGCCGCACCCCGCATAAGCGCAGCCGCCACAGTTTACGCCTGGGAGCATGGTGGCCAACTTCTCTATCCTAGGGTCGAGGTTGATTGCGAGTTTTTTGGACGCAACCCCAAGTCCCAAACTCGCGCCAAGCCCCAATGCCGCCAGAACTAATATCGCATAGAACATGTCAAGTCCCTTTCAGTATGAACCGCTCGTGCCTCCGGCGCCATCGCCGACTACCGATGTTACACAAATGTAGTGTTGGGCGTGATCGCTGTCAACAGGGCGCTTCTCTGCGAGTAGCCGCAGTCGGATTTGCAGTGTCTATCGTCGGCGAAAGGCCAATTATTGTAAACGTCGCGGAATCGCCGGTCGATCTCGCCGTCCGTCGCTTCAATGGGCTCTTGTGCCGCTGTGGTCCGCTAGAGGTCCTGGGGCGTAAGTCCGGTTCGCCTGGCGATTCTTGCTAGCATCCGTGGGCCTATCTCTTCATGGTCGTGAAAGGCGAATACGAAGTCAGAAAAACCGGCTCGGCACAGAACTAGATGCGAACCGCCTGACTGACGCCTAACCGACCAGCCTATTCGCAGCAACGCGGCCAGCAGCTGTTGCGCCTTGGTTGACGGCCATTGACTCACGCAACAACCGCAAACATCTCGCCAACTTGTGGGACTTGTTCTCCATGCTCCAGCCGGTCGGCGAACACGCGAAGAGCAAGAGCCTTTGCCTTTGCGATCGCCTCGTCCCGTGTCTGGCCGTATTGCATTACGCCCGGCAGATCAGGTATCTCAGCGATCCACCGGCCGTCGTCTTCTCTATCGATTTCTACTATCATCCAATTCCCTCCAGACCGGTCATACTACACGACATAGTCAATTTGTGTAAAGCATCTCCCACCGTCGGCTGCCAAGTTACAATCCGCAGTCTGACCGTCCGCCGGAAGTGGGAATCCACTAAGGACACGAAGAACCACTAAGAAAGAAGGGTAACCACAACGGAAGCGGAACTTTCAATCCGCAATCCGCAATCCGCAATCTGCAATCCACAATTGGTCACCTCCCTTCGACAATCTTAATCTCCGCCTCCGTCAGCCCGTAGAGCATCGCTCACAACCGAGGAAGGCTTGGCAAACGTATCTATATGTAGTACAAATCGAGGCTGTGACACGTATATCACATACAACGAGCGAGTACAAGAATGAACTTGGATCGGGCATATAGTGGATTGGTTTGAGGCGCACAACGGCTTCATAATGGCGATCAGTGTCCTTGTTTATGCCATAATAAGCATTTTCCTCCTGAAGCACATGGGCAAATCCGACAAGATCAGCAAAGAACTGGAACGGAGCCGCCTTCGACCGATCGTGTCCATACGTCTAGGTGATGCGTGCGATGGCACACAGCGACTGTTCATCAAGAACTCGGGACTCACCCCAGCGTTCGATGTCATAGCAGAATACAGCCCGAACATCATCGAAGCCATTTGGGGCAAGGAACCACCTAAGAATGCTCCAAGCCCCAGGAATCGGGAGAACCCGTTCACGCGGACTTCAATCGGAATGCTGGCTCCGGGACAGGAGATCAATAGGCTCATCAGCACCAACGCTAGATTGATCTCCAAAGCTTCTCATGAGACGTTCGAGGGCCAGATTCGATACAACGACGGCTTGGGGAAACACGCCCGGGAATACAAGGAGAAGATCATAATAGATCTCACTCACTACAAGGAGCAGTATGCAGAACTCGAGTTCCGGGTTTGAGTAACTCTGAGCCGGATATGGGCCGCGTCTTCTTTGGGCAGTGGCAAGGCGAGAGATCTAGAGATTATACTCCGTCTTCGTTGCTAAGAATCGGCAGTGTGCTTTCGCTGGAATATTGAACGTTAGCCTTTTCCCTCAACAATCTTAATCTCTTCGTCCGTCAGGCCGTAGAGCTCATAGACCAGGCGGTCGATCTCGGCGTCCGTCAGCGCGATCTGCCGCCGCAAGACCTCCTTGTCGTGCTCCGTCCGAACCTCCGAAAGCCGCTTGTGCAGATCAAGCATCCGCTCAACCAACTCAACCATCCGATCGTGACGCGCCTTGTCCGCCGGGTCATCGAAGTCGATCCGACGAATTGGGAGTTTTCCCACGTCTTGCGAGAACCATCGCATCCTCCCGGCCTTGTCCGCATCGCCAAGCACGGCGGCAACCCGTTTGAAGTAAGAAAAAATGAGCCTGGAGTTGAGAACACCCAAGAGGTAGACATCGTCAGTAGACAGAAAATAGGTTGTGTTGCCGGATAGAAGGCCGTCACGATCAATCGTAAGTCGACGGCCTTTTGAAATGTCTGGGTAGATGATCTTTGGTTCTGCAAATTCAGCGTAATAGCTGCAGGCCCTCAACTCCCACCAATGTTCTCCCTTGTCGCAGCGTTTTTTCGCCGCAAGCTCGAAAGGCTCAAGATGCCGAAAAACCGCAGGATAGTTCTCTCTGAACCATTTCTTCAGGTCGGATGCATCTCGCCCCCTTTCGCGCGTCCATTGGTTGGGGATGAAAAGAAGGTACCTTTCGCGCGGAGCAATGTGATATCTGCGAACATCATCCCCAAGGACAAAAGGCCGGATGATGTCTGCGGATTTTGGGTCCTCAGAGATCAATCTGTGTCGCGTTTCGCGATCAATGACGAATGCCTTGTTTAGGCCGGTCTTGATTCCCATAAAAATCTTGCCGTGGATGTATTCGTTGAGAGCGACGGCTTTCAGTCCCATCTTCTCGAAAACCGCGATCTCTTCGCCCCGAGCCAACGTCCAGTTCTGTCCGGAAAGCGAACGCTTATCTAAGTTCATACCGAGCCGGCGCACCTCTTCACCGAGTGAGCTGAAGAGGAGTCGCTTGATCGGGGCATATATGAACTCCTGTTCACTAGCTTCGACGTTTTGCGTCAAGAAGATCGCAGGGAAGGTTGCGGCTTTCTGAAATACAGGAAGCTCGCCGAAATCCACAATCTGTCGCAAAGTCGTCCGGGTGGCAAGGTAATCTCGCAACGCCTTGCCATAACTGGCGCGCATGAATTTGTTTGAGCAAATCATCCCGAAATAGGCCCGGGACTTAAGCACACGGTGCGATTGCTCAATGAAATACACGTAAATGTCCGCAGTCCCGGCGAAGCTCTGAAAGTGCCTTTTCACGTAATCTTTGAAGTGATGCCCCAAAGTCTCCTGGCGCACATACGGCGGGTTGCCTATCACGGCGTCGAAGCCGCCGCGCTGCATGATGTCGGGGAACTCGTTGTTCCAGTCGAAGGCGTTGATGCGATAGACCTCCTCCTGGTCGAACATGGACATCTGCTTGCCCTCGTAGAAGTCGGGGCCGATGAGGCTGTTGCCGCACTTGATGTTGCTTGAAAGGTCGGGCAGCGCTCGTTGGTGGAAGAGGGCGAGCTGCTGCTTGATGCCCTCAGCGGTCTGGCCTTCCAGGACCTTGAGAAGCAGCGAGAGTTTTGTGACCTCGACCGCCTGCGTGTCGATGTCAACGCCAAAGACGTTGTTCAGGAGAATCTCCTTGCGCCTCGCCGTTGTCAGCCGCCAGTCGTTGTGGGCTGCCTGATAGACTGCGGGCTTCTTGCCGCGTGCGTGCTTTTCGGGGTCGTTGTCTATGTACCACTTCAGGTGCCAGTCGAGCAGGAACTGATATGCGCCGAGCAGGAAAGACCCTGAGCCGCACGCGGGATCGAGTATCCGCATCTTGGCGACTTTTGCGGGAGTGCTCTTTTGGCAGAGCTTCCCGACTGTGTTCTTGACGATGTAATCCACGATGTATGTTGGGGTGTAATAGACGCCGCCGGCCTTTCGGACCTCGGGCTTGAACTCAACTTTCGCCTGATGGCCCTTGGTGAGGCGGATGACCTTGCCTAAGAACTGCTCGTATATCTGGCCGAGAATGTCGGCGGGCAGGACGGAGAACTCGAACGGGCAGTCGGGATAGTAGAGCCGCTTGATGATCTCCTTGAGCACCTTGTCGTCTATGACCAAATCCAACGTCCAGCCGTCGTGGTCCTCCCGGCCTTTCTCCCGCTGGAAATGAAACAGCCCTGAGTTGTAGCGCTCGTCCGCCCGATGGAACAGCTCCGCCAGCCGCTCGTAGGTGTGCGGCCCATTGAGAAGCGCCTGGAGCCGCCCGTAGTTCTCGATGCCCCTGTCCTCGCAAATACGCAAGAAGATCATGCGATCAACGGTTCGCTGGACGGCGTGATTCAGCTCCCGCACGCCGAGGCCCTTGTTGCGGAGGGCGATATTGCGGGCCAGCACGTCCCGCCAGGATTCGATCTCCGCCAGGAACGAGGCGTCCACCTCGGCCGTGCCTCGCTTGCGGCGCGTCGATACGGCGTATTTGTCGAACGAGCCTTTCAGGATCGCCTCTTTGGAGAAGATGCCCGCGATCTCGTCCCAGTGGTCGAGGTAGTCGGTGTATTTGAGATAGAGCGTGCGTCCCATGGAAGACTTATCGTTGGGCAGCGGCCGGGTCCGGCAGTCATAGACCGCGAACTCCTCAAAGTCCGTCAGGATGCTCAGCGGGAGCTTGGCCGACCAGGCGTAGCGGCGGAGCTGATATGCTGGCTCGGGGGCGTTTCGGATGCTGACGGCGGGCTTCTTGGCTTCCAGAAAGAACTTCCGCGTCCCGCCAATGCGGAAACAGTAGTCCGGGGCCTTCGTCGCGCCGCCAACCTTGATGGCGGCCTCGTGGATGACGTCCTTGAAGGCCTCCGCATAGCCCGCCTCGTTGTCCATGTCCCAGCCGAGGGCCTTGAACATCGGGTCGATGAACTCGATGCGGACCTGCGCCTCGTTATATGAACTGGAGCGGTAGGAGTCGATGTTCTCGCGAAAGGTCTCGACGAGGCGTTTTACAATGTCGGGCGCGTCAGTCATAAACTGGATTCTACGCATGGAGGATATGCAGGTCAAGGGCGCTGGGCG
Organism: bacterium; assembly: GCA_035527515.1. NCBI lineage: Bacteria > bacterium. The sequence goes on along the minus strand of DATLAJ010000027.1, from coordinate 5,490 downwards.
GTTAGACCTCGTCCTGGCGATTTTGGTCAGTCCGTTGACATGAGGGAGCCTGCTCTGCACACTGTATTTGATGCGCGAGCTTAAGTGCGCATAGTTTTCGACACAAGAGTGGGAACCTGAATGTGGCCGAATACGTCGTCATAGCGAGGAAATATAGGCCGGCGACGTTTGAGCAGCTGGTCGGGCAGGAGCACATCGCAAAGACGCTCCAGAACGCGATAAGGCAGAACAAGATAGCGCACGCTTTGCTGTTCTGCGGCCCACGCGGAGTAGGGAAGACCACGACGGCGAGGATATTCGCCAAAGCGCTCAACTGCGTGAAAGGCCCGACGCCGACGCCTTGCTGCAAATGTTCCCCCTGTCGCGAGATACCGGAGGGCAATTGCCTCGACGTGATCGAGATAGATGGCGCCTCGAATAACAGCGTCGATGACGTGCGCCTGCTTCGCGAGAACGCAAGATATGCTCCCAGCCGCGATCGCTACAAGATATACATAATCGACGAGGTGCACATGTTGACGACGCAGGCCTTCAACGCGCTGCTCAAGACGCTCGAGGAGCCGCCAGCACACGTCAAGTTCGTCTTTGCGACCACGGCGCCGGAGCGCATCCCGGCGACCATTCTATCTCGGTGCCAGCGATATATCTTCCGCCGGATCAGCCGTTCAGAGACCGTGGCCAGCCTCAAGAAGATCGCTGAAGCCGAGGGGATAGCGGCCGATGACGAGGCGCTTGCGTTCATAGCCGATAAGTCGAGCGGGTCGCTCAGAGATGCGCAGAGCATACTCGATCAGGCTCGCTCAATCGGGGCCGACAGGCTAACTCTCAAGGACGTCTCGAAGCTGCTCAGCGTTACCGATACAGCATTCCTCGCCGATTTTGTGGACGCTCTCATCGATAGCGATCCGGCTGGCGTTATACGAGGCGTGGAGAATCTTTTCGATCAGGGAGTCAATTTCAGGAGTTTTTTCGCCGAACTCGTCTCGTATTTCCACAAGATGCTGGTCTCGCTTTCAGTCCCTAAGGGGGAGCGGCTGGCCTTTCTCGACCTCGGTGCGGACGAGGCGCAGCGGCTTGTTGAGCAGGCAGATAGGGCTGGCAAGAATAAACTGTTTGCGTATCTTGATAGGCTGCTCTCAATCGAGAGCGAGGTAACGAAGTCTGCGATACCCAGGGTGGCGTTTGAGGTCGCTGCACTTGGGCTGTGCCATATAGCGGACGTCGTCTCCGTTGAGACGCTGCTTGCCAAGCTCAGCGAGGTGCAGAAGTCGGCTGGTGCGTCTGGGCAAGGCCTTCTTGAGCCGGTCGGCAGCCCGGCTCGCAAACATGCTACTTTCTTGGGCGCCTCTCAGGCGGGAGAGAAACAGAGCAAGACGTCAACTCCGCAGACTGCGGACCCAGCAGCCTCGAGCCAGCCTGCGACTGCTGAGCGCAGCGAGGCCAGCCGTTTCGTCCAGCCAGAGCACCGTGAATCCCCCAAACAGGCTGCCCCAACGGCTAAGGCTGGCTCAAACGCAAAAGCCTCCCCGAAGCCGGAGAACGAGGCGCTGTACAACGCCTCGAACATCCCGATCGTTCAGGAGGCCTTACGGCTTTTTGACGGCGTGATCGACAGCATTAAAGAGAGTGCAGACAAGCCGAAGCCGTCCGGCACGTAGTTTTCTCACCACAGCGAGACTGAGTTCAGTCGTCCACGGCAAGATACGGCCACGCCAGGCCCGGTTCGCCATCGGTAAGCGGCACGAGCTCGAGCGTGTACTGGCGCCCCACAGGAACGTCCCGATCGACAAAGAACGAGCCGGAGAATATGCCATCACCCGCCGCAATGTCGCAGCCTGCGCCGTCGTCCAGAAGCTCCACGCCCAGAGGCATCCCAGCATAGCAGACCTCGATCGCGTCCACCGACGTGTCTTGCACGTAGGCAAGCGCCTCGATCGTGAACCCGAACATATTGGTTGTCGTGTTCGCCACTTTGGCCAAGAGGATGGGGCAGCCAGGAGCGCCCGTGCGAGGCGCAATGGGGATTGCGGGGAGGTTGATGGCTGCAAGCCGTCGTGTGGCCGTTGATGTGAACATCGCATCAGGCGTGGCCAGCTCGTCGCAGAACGAGAGCAGCACCTGCGGCCACTGCCCGACGCATCCGCCGAGCTCGTCTGTCGCCACTATCGACAGGTCGTATTGGCCGGCAGGCAGAAGGCCCGGCGGGCAGTCGGCGTGAAAGGTCCAGAATCCATCGCTGGCAACGTAGTCGCCATCTGTGCCGCCGTCGTTGAGAAAAAGCCCCGTTGGGACATTATTGAGATAGATTTCCATAGACTGGGGACGCCCGTACTCGGGGTTGACCAGCGCCACCACTTGCAGCGCTCCGCCGCGCGAGGTGGATATGTGGCTTCCCATGAACCCGGCGCCAAGGATGCAGTTTATCGGCTTGCACGGGACGTGCGCGAACTGGGAGAGTGTGTTGGCGTGCTCCCTGCCAAGTGTGAGCGAATCAAACGTCGCCGGGTCGGAGGGGACTGAGTCCTGAGCGGGCGACGATACGCCAGACGGCACCGAGAAAAGGATAACGTTGATGTCTGGGTAGCTACCGAAGTATCTCGCCGGAACGGCAAGCTCCACGAGGTCGCCTACCGCAGAATAGCTCAAGACAGCGCCAATCGACTGCAACGAGTCAGCCCACCAGTTGTTTGGGCCAGAATACCGATACAGCTTGCAGCTTCTGAATGACTCCCACCCAAGCCACGGGACCCAGGTTACGTGGTTCAGGTATATCTCGGCATCGACTGCGAATTCGGGGTCGAACGTTACGTAGTTTCCGGCCGCGTCGGTGTCTTGGCCGCTTGCGGCGGCCGCGCCTCCTTCCTGATAGTCGATGGCCAGCACGTAGGACATGTCTTCGTCTTGGCACGTCGCCGTGAACGCGAAGTGCCAGTAATCGGAGTTCGCGTATGCCCAGAGGGCGGAGACGTCGTATTCTGGGTCGTTGAAATCGAGCGTGGGATCGACGCCTACCGGCCTAATAAGCTCGCTGTCCCAGTCGGTCAGGTCGCCGTCAATGCAAAGTAGCGACGAGGCCGTATTGACCAGAAACCAGCCCTCCTTGCCATCCTGCGCCTCGGCACGGACCACGTAAAGCTTGAAGCCGGCCGCCGGGCTGAAGCCGTAGCTGAACGAGGGGCCGAGCTGAGTGCATCTATCGACAACCTCGACGTCGGTGGCATTGACCAGCTTGAAGTTCAGCGACGCGCTGTCCGCCTCTACGGACGCACGCACAGTCTTGCGCTGACTGTTGGTGTAGCTTGGCAACGACTGGTTGTTGATGAAATCAGGGTTCGTGGGCACAAAGGTAGGGACCTCGTTCGCCTCGCCGCCCTGAAAGCTGGGAATCTGGAGTGCCGGATCGCCCAGGAGGACGAACTCGAAAAGCGTCCGGCGCACAAGGAAATCGTCCCAATCGTTCTCGGAGAGGAACCTGTTGATGGCGCCCGTGTAAAGGCCTCCTAGGTCCGATTCACCCGCGGCAAAACTTGCGAAGATGTTCTTCGTTATCCCGCCCATGTGTTCCTGCTTGGTCACGATCAGGTTGCCGTTGTCGAACGCCTGGGAGGCTATCCCGGCGTTGATACGCGTCCCGCCGAAGTAGGCTATCCCGCCCGCGGGGCACAGAACAACGCCTTCGCCAAATGACCTTGTATAGCTCGGCGAGTCGAATTGACCGCAGATGCAGGCTATTGAGACGACAATCGGAAGCTGGAAGTTGGAAGACGTGTATGAAAAAAGATCGGAGCTAGTGATCATCCCGTCGTCAACGCTGATGCCCGGCCCAGACCCATGGCCAGAATCGTAAGCAAAACCATAGCCGCCGTTTCTGAGCACATCAGAGACAACATCGACAGTGTAGCGGCCATCTGTCCCGAACGCCTTTGTAACGGCCATCCCATCAAAATAGCCGGAGTTGAGCATATCCAGCGACATGAGCTCGCCATAGTAGTAGGGGGTATTAAATGGGCGACTGCCAGCGACCATAACGTTATCAAACCATGACCTATCTTGTGCAGCCTGCCGCCAGGCGCGTATCTTCAGCGCCACAAGGGTAGCCTGGGCCGCATCCCGCGCGGGCAACCGGCCTACCTTGTAGTTGGGCGCAAGGTCGTAGTCAGGTGAGGAATAGAAGAAATCCGTCGGGACCCAGTCCTGGTCGAAGCCGAGTCCTGAGTCGGCGTCGTGATAGTAGTAGCTCGCCGGAACGCACGCCCCGTCTCCCAGAATCGTTACGTATTCCAGCGAGGGATGCGCCTCCTCGTCCCTGAGGAACGATACGATCTTCTTGGCCAGGGAGTAGTCGTATTGAATCGGTATAATCGGCGAGCCATAGGGGTATCCGTCGTAGGGCGGGTCCTCCGCCTCGTCGTAGCTGAAGAATATCGACTCCAACGTGACGAGCTCGGTCTCGATGCCGTCAGCCTCGTGCTGAGACCTTATCTCCTCGGCCGCAGTGGACATCGACCCGGGCGTTATGATGACGCAGGTAGGCCCCTCCAACAATGCGCCGCTGGGCCCGGCCTCCGGACCAAGCGCATAGTCGATCCTGAGCACAGCGTCGGTCACAAGGACGACGCGACTTTCTGCGGGATAGAAGATGAGCGGGCTGAATCGAACCGTCACGACGGTCTGGCATCCATCGCTCCCAACGTAGTAGTCGATCAGGCGTTTGGGGAACGGCGACTTGCATTTGTATATCGCGTCATCCTCGCGAAGGGCCGGCGTTGTCTGCCCCGGCCAAAAGGCCGGTTCTGGGGCGGGGCTCAGCCGGAGCGACTCGACGAGCGCGGCGGCTTTCCCCGAGACGACGCAGACGGATAGCACCGTTGCCCCTTTCGGCAGCAAGAGGCGGATCGACTTTCTCGGCAGCTGAGGCGCTCCGGCCTTGGGCGATGAGAGCGTGCAGCCCTCGATCAGGACGGTTGACCATCCGCCGGGCGTGCGAACAACCCGTATCTGGCCCTCGGAGAGGGCAAAGCGGACCTGCTTGCTCTGTTCGGCCTCCACCGGGTCGCCAAGCGCAATACCCTCAATCGATGTTAGGGACTGGTGCTTTTCAAGCGGGATTGATTCAGACAAGCCCCACGCATAAAACTCTACGAAGCTTAGTGAAATGCTCAGGACGATTGTGAGCCACAGCGAAGCATTGGACCTCATGGCGAAACTCCTACCTGTAATGAATGCTCTTCGACATCACTTATTTCTTCCCTCACTGAGCAGTTTCCTAACCTTGACCACAATCTCTTCGGCCACATGAAAGGGCTAATTCATGAGGAGTTTTCGTAATCGTGCCCGGTCCTGCTCAAGTGACGGCGTTGTTCCCGCATCCCCGGAAGGGGATGAACGTGAGTAGCCGTAGGCGCCGGCCGAAGGCCCAGCCTACGGACAGGTGGCCCCAAACCTCCTGAAAGGCGACCCCAACGGGGTCGAACGATGTCGTTGATCTGT
>DATLAJ010000026.1 GCA_035527515.1 bacterium | reverse complement strand
GCCCAAAGAAGAAAACAAAGACGAAGCCAAAGCCACTAGACATCAAGCTGACGCTTGAGAACATCGGCCCCCTCCGAAAGGCCGAGATCGACCTGAAGCCGATGACCATCTTCATCGGCCCGAACAACTCGGGGAAGAGCTATGCCGCGATGATGTTCTACTCGCTGTTCAATTCGGACTGGCGAGCTGATCTTGGGTCCCGCAATTTCCAATGGTTCATGCAGCATCTCCCCTGCCGAGAAGAGCTCGGGAAGGTCCTTGACCGGGATGGATCCCTTCTGGAGAACAACACACCGAACGTGGGTAAGGAGAACATGAGAAAGGTTGCTCAAAGCGTTTTTGAGGGCCTATCACTTAATGCGTTCTTTGAAGAAATCACTGGTTGCTTTGGTGCAACGCTGGGAGAATTGAGAAGGAAACCTCGAAGAGGATTTACTGCCCGTATTGGATTCGGCTCTTCTACTATATCTCTCAAAGCTAACGAGAAGAACATAGAGGTCAGCGAGTTCCAGCCCGGGGACTATGAAATCGGAGACAGTTTCCCCATCACGCTACCGTTCTTCGGTCCAAGCCTGATGTCGGATAAGGTTCTGCGCCGAGAAGGCGAGCTTGCAGCATTGGCTCAGTCGATCGCATTGCACGCTTTGGAGCCGCTCTATTCCAAGGTGGTGCAGCGTTGCTTCTATCTTCCGGCGCCTCGCTGTGGCTTAATGCAGACCCACAGACCCTTCACAGAGGCGACTCTTCAACAAATGAACTACACCCCTTCCGGACGCGCGAGCTTATCAACTCTCACGAAGCCGATATCGGATTTCCTCAAGATCACAGGGACATTCCCGCGATTTGAACTTGGCCCATTAGTTGACCTAGAGCGTGCGATGACACTGGAGATGATTGATGGCTACGTCGGAGCTGAACGGTTCAACAATCAGCCTCGCCCGCATTTCTGGTATCAGTTACTTGATGAGCGGAAGATGGAGCTCTACAGAGCATCTTCGACGGTCTCGGAGCTGGCGCCTCTTCTCCTATACCTAAGATATTTAATTGCGCCCGGCGACGTCCTCATCATCGACGAGCCGGAGGCTCATCTGCATCCCGAGAATCAGCGGATACTCGCCAAATACTTGGTGAGGCTCGTCCGTGAAGGCGTCAACCTGATCATCACCACGCATAGCGACTACCTGTTCGGCCATATCAACAATTACATTCTATGGGGCAAGGTCAGAGAGAAGCGGCTCAAGGAGAAGTCGAGTGATCTGCCTGAGGATTATCTTAATCCCGAAGAGGTCGGCGCTTACCTATTCAAGCGAGATAAGAGGATCAAAACAGGTGTGGCCTATCGAACGGAAGCACTGCATTGCAGGGAGAAAATGACTGAGGATGGCCTGCCAGAAGAGATGTTCATTGAAGCAAATGACGATCTCTATGAAGACCTAAGTGATGCTCGCATCGCCCTGGCAAAAGAGTAGCTGGCCTTGGGTGCGCGATTCTCATTCGTCAATTGGATATGGAATAGCCAGTCTCATCTGACAAGGGAGGGTTGTCACGAGAAGGAATCAAAATGCACGTTGGTAATCGATGTTGACCATGATCACGTTGTATTAAACGGGAACATCCTGGCCCGGGACGACTACCCAGTGTGCGACTGTCTAATTTTCCTTGAGCGATCGGAACTCAGCGTGACTGTCGCTGAATGCAAAAGGAAAATCCGGGACGCGGGGCACGCGTTGAAGCAGTTGTCCAATGGTTGGGAGGAGGCCAAGAAGATACTTGCTGAATGTGACAGGCGCCCCAGGCGTCTCAAATGCTATGCCGTCATACTCACGAATCACTGGAATAGAAGCGCAGACCAGAAAAAGGCGCAAAAGGCAACCATACAAATGGGGGCGAAGCGCCGGGTTATGCTTGGGAAGTGTGGGGCCAGTTTGTCCGCGCTCGTTCCAGATCTATGAACACGCTCCCAATGAAGCTCTCTCACTCCTCCCCCATCAGCAGCATCAGCGCGAGCGCGTTCTTGGCGGCCTGGCCGAGGTGGCAGTTGTTGAACAGGACGAATATCTTGCGCGCGTTTCGGGACATGTGCTTGAGGCGCTCGGCCCAGTCGTTGAGCTCCTCGTCGCTGTAGGAGTAGTCGTATCGCAGCGCAGCTCCCTCCCACCAGTGCTCGGCGTTGCGCCCGTGGAGGCGCACGTAACCGATGCTGTCGGAGGTGGTAATGTCCTGCGGCGGCAGAAGGTTTTTTAACTTCGGCTCATCGACGCAGCAATAGACCAGCTGCTCTTGCCGGAACAAGTCGTAGGTCTCGTCGCGCAGCCAGCTTGAGTGCCTGAACTCAATTACGAGCGGAACTGGCGGGAGTCTGTCCCGCATCGTTCTGATGTAGTCGATATTCACGGGCGAGAATCGGAACGACCAGGGGAACTGCGACAACAGGGCAGAGAGCTGGCCGGCGTCGAGCAGCGGCGAGCCAAAGCGGCGTCAAGCCGCCGCACTCCAGAGCACCCATCGGGTGCAACAGCTGTCAATCTCATTTAGGGGACTCGCGGCGTAGGCTTTCGAGCAAGCGCGAGGCGAGCATCTCGCGGGTCAGGGCGGGCACGGAGAAGGCTGCTACTACGGCCTTCTTACCAGAGCCTTGATCAGACGCCTCGGCGAGAACAGGATGTTGACCGTCTGGTAGCAGGGGTGGAAGCAGGTGCAGCGGTTGGCGCGGATTGCGCTAACCTGCTTGCGGAAAGGCTCAGATGCGATCGTTGTGCGGTAATCGAGGTTGAAGTCGCGGATGTTTCCGACTGTTGGCAGGACCTCGCAAGATGCGACGTCTCCGCGCGGGTAGAGCACCAGCGTCATTCTGCCGGCGAGGCATTTTGTGATGCGCTCGCCCCTGACAAGCCTGGGCAGCATCGTGAAGTATTCGGTCTGCACGGCCTTGCTCACCCTGGCAAGATGGGGCGCGTGCTCGTTCAGCGCGCTGTAGCCTCTTGAGCGTCCAAGCACCCGGAACGAATCTTCAACGACGCTATCGACGTCATAGTGGGCGGGGAACTCCTGCCTCCAGTTGGAGAAGTGGCCCCGCTCGATGTCAATTATGTGAAGGTCTGTGTCCAGCCCACGAACGAACTCTATCACGTCCTTTATCTGTCCGACGTTGTCGTCCGAGACGACCGTCTCGACCTTGAGCGACAGCCGAGGCTCCTTCTCTCTCAATTCCTTCAGCGATTCGAGGACTGAGATGACCTTGTCGAAGGCGCCGGGGACGCCCCGCATATCGTCGTGCAGCTTGCCGATAGCGTCGAGGGAGAGGACGATCGAGATGCTCGATTGGGGGCAGGCCTTGAGCAGTTCGGGGGCCATATCAAGCACCTTCTGGTCAGCGATCGCGTTTGTCGGGACTGTAATGTGCTTGACGGCGTTGCGCCTCGCGAAGGCAGCCAGTATCTCGGGCAGATCATCGCGCAGAAAAGGCTCGCCACCTGAGACCATCAGCCACTCGAACCTCGGCATGCTCCGGCTGAAGCGCTCGACCTCAGCGAGCGAGAGCTCCTCATCGAGCCGCTGGTTCAGGTTATTCAGGTTGAAGCAGAACTTGCACCTTGCGTTGCACCTGAACGTAACGTGAAAGATCACCTGAAACAGGCGCCTCAGAGCATAAGTCCTAGCGTTCGAGAGAAGGCTAATAATCGCATTCCTTTCCAGCGCCGTAGCGTGCCGCTCAACCAGTCTCTCGTCAAGAAAGAACTTGGAGATGCTCCGGTCAATTGAACCCAGAGCACGAAATCTGTATATTCAGACGCATGAGAGGTGTAGTGAAGTTTTATGAATAAACTGCTCGGCAATGTTCTCGGCGGGCTGTTGAGTTTGTTTTCCCCGAACGCGGGGAAGCACAAAGAGTCGCCCGAGCGCGTCCTTATCGTCAAGACACATGCCATCGGCGACCTGCTAATGGTGACGCCGAGCATCGCTGCGCTTAGACGACTTTTCCCCGAGTCGCATCTTGCCGTTCTGACGGGCCGGTGGTCAGCCGATGTCCTTCGTGGCAACCCGGATGTGGATGAGGTCATCGAGTTTCCGGACGAGTTGCTCTTTCGCCACAGCGTTCTGGGCCTACTGCGACTCGCTCAAAAGGTTCGCGCGATGAGGTTTGATCTCGCGGCCATATTCCAATCGTCGGGAGCGGTTCAGGCGTTGATAGCACTTGCTGGCGTGCCAACACGCATCGGGTTCGACCTCAACGGCTCTGGTTTCTCGCTGACCACGAGATTGGCGTGGAGCCCTAACTCAGACCGGTTCATTGGCGACAATTATATGGATTTGCCGCGGGAGCTTGGCTTCGCTGATGCGCCGCCTGCAAGCGTTCTTGCTCTCTCCGAAGTTGAACGGCAGGCGGCCTTCAAGAGACATGTCGAACAGTATGCCAATCGAGGCAAGATGCTGATAGCAATCTGCCCAGGCGGAGGTAAAAACCCGCGGGATGAGGTGAACGCGAAGCGCTGGCCAGCGGACCGGTTTGCGCAGGTTGCGCTCAAGCTCGCCCAGAGGTTCAGGGCAAGGGTCCTCGTCTTGGGAGGGGCGGACGACGAGGCTGCGGTCAGTGCAGTAATGGACCGCATCCCCTTTAAGGGCATCAGGCCAGATCGCACCACGCTTAGGGAGCTTGCGTGCCTCATCTCGTTCTGCTCGCTTGTCGTTACGAACGATTCGGCGCCGGTGCATATCGCCGCGGCACTCAAAGTGCCCTGCGTTGCTGTCTATGGCCCCACCAACCCGCTCGCTGTCGGCCCTCCAGTCGATACACATTACGTTGTCAAGAGCGAAGTAGAATGCAGCCCTTGCTACTCGAACGAGAGGTTTCCGGGCTGCTGCGATAGCTCTGTCTGCATGAAGGACATTGCTGTCGAGGCGGTGCTGAATCAGGCGTTGAGCGCGCTTCAAGCAAGAAGATTGTGTTATGATGCAAAATAAGAGCGATAAGGTGAAAATGCTCACACTTCTGGCCATTAGCCTCGCCATATATGCTTTTCACAGCTCGTCGCTGATCGACTACGCCTACGACGACGCCTTCATCTCGTTCCGCTACGCCGAGAACCTCGCCAATGGACATGGGCTTGTCTATAACATCGGCGAGCGAGTGGAGGGCTACACCAATTTTTTGTGGACAGTAATGCTCGCGGGCGCCATCAAGCTTGGCGCAGACCCGCTTGTGCTTGCGAAGATTCTCGGTGTGGTCTTCGCACTTGCCACAATGTTTCTAATCATTCCATTCTCGGCACTTGCAACAGGCCGAACAGGTTGGCCGAGCGCTTTGCCGACTCTGTTTTTGGCGTGTTCGGGCCCGTTCGTTGCGTGGGCGCAGTGGGGCCTTGAGGGAGGCATGTTCACGTTTTTTACCACGCTGGGCCTCTTTCTGTTCCTCAAGGCGCTGACAGACGGCATAAGCTTCGCCTACTGCTCGCTGGCATTCGTGATAGCAGCGCTCACTCGGCCGGAGGGCATCATCTTCTTCGGTGTATCTTTCATCTACTATTTGCTGCTTGTCAGGCAAGCAAACAGGCTCAGGGCTGAGCGCAATGAGCAGGAAAGAGGCGCAAGCCCGAAGGCTGTGACCAAATCAAGTCCAGCCCGCCTCGCTGACCTCGCCAGCGCCGTCCGTCTCAACCTCTTCCCAATTCGCATCGCCCAGCTGGCGACGCCATTCGCTATCATCTATGGAATCTACTACGGCTGGCGCTTCTCCTACTATGGCTGCCCGTTCCCGAACACGTATTATGTCCGGATGGCTGGCACTCTCGGGGCATACCTCCAGCAGTGGGTCCGAGGCCTCAAATACATATCAGACTTCCTATGGAGCGGTGGCGGTGTGGTGGTCCTTGTCCTTGTGGCCCTCCTTTGGATCACGTTTCGCCCGGCGAGGCGCTCGCCGTTGAGTTTTCTGTCGATCTTCTGCGTGGTCCCAATAGTGTATTCGATGCACGTTGGGGGTGATTCGAAACATTTCCACAGGCTGCTCATGCCCTATCTGCCGCTTCTCTATGTCTTGGTCGCAGAATCGCTTTTGGGAGTGTTCCGCCTTGTTGTCCAAGTGAAGTCGAACCTGCGGATGAGGTCCGTGGGCAGGATGGTCTTCGTAGCGTTTGTGGCCGGGTTGATCTTGTACACGTATTATTTCCCGACGCTGCTCTTTTTTGCTGAGGGCAAGCCGACCTTTCCCACATGGAGCTTGCTGCGAGGCAGGACACCATCTTATGAGGCGGTCAAGGGCTATGAGTGGCAGAAGCGGTTGGTCGGCGAGTGGCTCCGAAAGCACGCTCCTAAGGGGACGACGATAGCCACCACGGTTGCCGGGGTTACGCCCTATTACTCGAAGCTCTACACCTACGACATGCTCGGCGTTACGAATGAGCATATCGCCCACACCGAGCCGCAGCCAAACCGAATCGTCTCAGTTGACGTGAAGGCCACGTTTCCCGACCGGCCACCCGGCCTGGTCAAGAACTTCCTGATAACCAGCCACCTGAAGAGCGACAACGAGTATATAATTCGCGAGAACCCCACCCTGGTCATCGAGGGTTACGATATTGCATTCAGAAAGGCTGGCTACAAGAGGTTCCGCATGCCGGCCGACGGGTTTGTTCAATACTATTTCGCCAAACGTCCGGTTCGATTCTTGCCGTAACTTGCAGGCGATCGTTTGCCGGGACGATGCTTCGGCTGGCGGCCACGGCTTCTCGCGTCAATGCCCTTGCGGGAATTTGCAGCCGCTGACAAGCCCATGAAATAAGAGCGGCGCCCAGAACCAGTCCAAGGCTAAATTGGAGGAACTTCTCCGGGCGGAGAGTTTGACACCTGGAATGGCAGTTTCTAATATCGAGCGATCAATGATCCAGATTAAAACTACTGAGAGTATTCGGTCTTGCGCAGCCAGAGTCGGTGGCAGTAGCGCCAAGAGGGTGCTTTGTGCGCTGTTCTGCGCTCTTTTGGCTGTAACTGCCACTCTCGCGTCGGCGAACATATCAGTCAGTGCATCTGCCGACAAGGATGAGGTCCGGCTTGGCGAGCAATTCGGGCTCGTGGTCAGTGTGACGCACGGTCCTGGCTACAAGGTGAGCGACCCGGAAGTTGGCAAGATGCTTGGCGATTTCGCCGTTGTGAGTAGGTCCAAGCAAGAGGGAAGAGGTCGTCCTGCAACGACCGAGTATGGTTACACGATCGCAGGTTTCAGGCTCAGTCGTGCCACGATTGCCACGGTGGCTGTCCGATACACCGACCCCGAAGGCCGGGCGGGGAGGCTTGAGACGAGCGCTATTGGCATGAAGATGGTGAGCACAGTGCCGCCCGGCGAGACGGAGACAAAGGACATCCGAGGCATGGTCGAGATCGAGCCTCGAATGTCGCTTTGGCTGAAGATTCTCATCGGTCTAGTGGCGGGCGCACTGGCAGGCGTGATCGCCTGGTGGCTGGTCAAGAGAAAGCGAAAGCGAGAGCTTCAGAGGCCTGTTCCAAAACCGCTGCCGGCCTCAGTTGTGGCGCTTGCTGAGCTCGATAAGCTGACCAAGAGCGACCTTCTGTTCCTCAAGAAACACAAGGAGTTCTACTTCATGCTCTCTGAGATACTCCGCCGTTTCCTTTCTGGAAGGCTCAGGTTCCCAGCGCAGGACATGACGACCAGCGAGATCGAGTTCGTGATGAGGGACGAGCCGATCTCATCAGAGTTCACGTCGGCGATTCTCGAGCTGTTGAACTTTTCGGACATGGTCAAGTTCGCAAAGCTTATACCTTCTGACCCAAAAAACGATGAGATCATTGAGAAGGCTAGGCGAGCGATTGAGCTTGGCCGGGAACCGCTGTTCGGGCTGGACGCGGAATCACTTCCGCAGCCCGAAGCTTCGGGACATGACTTTGAGGGCAAAGAGGCTAGCAGTGCACAGTAAGAAGCTTCGCGTCGCGTTCTTGTGGCACTTCCATCAACCGATATACAAGGATTTTCTCGCGGACGAATACGTTATGCCCTGGGTCAGGCTCCATGCCCTCAAAGATTACTACGATATGGGCGCAATCATGGCCAGTGTGGACGGCGCTAAGGCGACGTTCAACTTCGTGGGCTCCCTCCTTTTGCAGCTCAATGATTACGCCAACGACCGGGCCAATGACGTCTTTCTGCGACTCACCGCGAAGCCAGCCGACTCGCTTGACGAGACCGAGCGCCAGTTCCTGCTCGAGAACTTCTTCTCGATCAGCAACAAGATAATCGCCAGCTATGCCCGATATTCTGAACTCCTGACGAGGCGCAACGCCGCGCTGCGAGGACAACGCGCTGGCTCGGCCTTCGACAACAGCGATTTTTTGGACCTCCAGGTATTGTTCAATCTCGCCTGGAGCGGAAACACACTGAGGCGAGAAAGCCAGGTGGTGAAGGCCCTTGAGGATAAGGGCCGCGGGTTCACTGAAGATGAGAAGCTCGCTCTACTTGAGGCGCAGCAATCCTTTCTTTCGAGGGTCACGGCATTGTATTCCAAGCTTGTGTCAGATGGCTCGGCAGAGTTAGCCACAACGCCGTTTTTTCACCCAATACTCCCGCTTATCGCCAATGTAGAGAACGCTCGCGAGTGCATGCCCGGCGTCCCGCTCCCATCCAAATGGCGTGGCTCAATGCAGGATGCAGAAAGGCAGGTGCGTGATGCGGCCAAGCTGTTCGCCGCCCAGTTTGGCGTGCCGCTCAGCGGGATGTGGCCTGCTGAAGGCTCTGTGAGCCAAGATACCTGTGGGATATATACCGATCTCGGAATCAAGTGGATAGCCACAGACGAAGCGATTCTCTCAAGCTCGCTCGCTCACGGCAAGCTTCAACCTCTCGAGCGGAACAGGTCCCAGCTCTACGCGCCTCATTTCGTCGAGGCGAATGGGAGACCCCTCTCGGTGTTTTTCAGGGACCACGAGCTTTCTGACGCAATCGGTTTCGTCTATTCCAACTGGGAGGCCGATGCCGCTGTGAGTGATTTCCTCGGCAAACTGCGAGGCATCCGTAACCTGGTCAGTCGCAGCAAGGACAGCCGGTTTGACCGCACGCCGCCGATCATCTCGGTCATCCTTGACGGCGAGAACGCCTGGCAGCACTACGCTGACAACGGAGAGCCCTTCCTGCGCGAGCTTTATTCGCGCCTCGTTCAGACTGAGTGGGTCGAGCTCGTGCGATTCGGGGACTACGTAGAGGAATTCGGCCCAGGTGAGCAGCTATCTAGGCTGGCAGCGGGCTCTTGGATACGAGGCGACTTCAGCGTCTGGATCGGCCATCCTGAGGACAATCAGGCGTGGGACTACGTGGCCGCGGCGCGTGAGGCCCTTGTGAGGGCCCCTCCATCTGACGCTAAATCGAAAGAGCTCGCCTGGCAGTCGCTTCTTGCGGCCGAGGGGAGCGACTGGAACTGGTGGTACGGGGATGACCACAGCTGCGATAACATTCAGCAGTTTGATCGCCTCTTCCGCAAACACATCGCGAACGTCTTTAACCTTATTGGGCGGGAACCGCCTTTTGACTTGAGCGTCCCGATCAAGAAGTCCGGTCAGGTGTTGGCCGTTCAACAGCCAACTCAGCTCATCAGGCCCGTCATCGACGGGAAGAACACAACCTACTTCGAGTGGGTTGGAGCGGGCGTCTTCGAGCAGCAGTCGTCCGGACAAGGCGCAATGCATCAGGTCGCAACGCTCGCCAAGAAGCTGTATTTCGGTTTCGATCTTGAGAATCTCTTCATAAGAGTTGATTTCTCTCAGGATGCCACCAGCATCCTTGAGGGACGTTCTGGACAGGATATTGCCGTCTATGTTACATTACCCTCGCAGCGGAGAGCCAAGATCGTCGCGAAGCGTTGCGACCGCTCGTACTCGCTAAAGATGTTCTGGCAGAACGACGGAGGATGGAAGCAGGTGGACGCAAAGGGCGCAGTCGGCGTGGATCGAGTGTTCGAGATGGCGGTCCCGTTTGAAGCGCTGGGCTGTGTTGCGCACGACAACATCGCATTTGTCGTGAAGTTATCCCAAAGCGACCAAATAATTGAGAGTATTCCCGAAGGTTCCTCGATAGAGACAACAGTGCCCGGGCCAGAGTTCGAGCAAGAAGAATGGTGCGTATAGCGAACTTGATCGATGACTGAGCGGATCGTCGAAAACTCCGCTCGCATGACGCTCCTTCAGGTCTGCACCATCGTCGTCAACGCTGCTTTATACTTCATCCTCGCGAGATTGCTTACCTCGGCGGACTATGGCATCGCAAGCTGCACTGTCATTCCTCTCCTTATGGTGATAAGAACCGGCGCCTTCGGCGCGTTGGTACTAGGGACCTCCAAGATCATCGCTGCCAATCCCGACACCGTGTCATCCTGCATCTCGGTCTCGCGAAAGGCATACGTCATCGTCGGAACCGCCGGCGCTGCTCTCTTTCTTCTGTGCGGTGGAGCAATCTCTCACATCCTGAGGGACCCATCCCTCACCCCGTACTTCCGCCTCACCGCAATCGCCGTCCTCCCCATCGCCGGCTACGCGCTCCTCCACGCCACGCTCATCGGCCTAAAAGACTTCCGCTCCGACATGCTCATGGGGATACTGTTTCAAGTGGTCAAACTTGCACTGACAGTTCTACTTGTCCTTATCGGCATGAAGGTCTATGGGCTCATCTTTGGCTTCGCGATCGCCTGTATTATCTTGATGCTGGCCTTTCGCCGTAAGATGCCCTCTGCCAAGGGACCGAGCACGATAACGCTACTCAGCTACTTCTATACCACCAGTGGCATCTTCATTGCTTCCGGCGTCGCCATGGTCCAGCGATACGTCAACCTCTGGAACCTGAAACGAATCGTCTTCGATAACCAGACCGTCGCCTACTACTCCGTCGCCAGTCAGCTCGCATCGGTGCCAGCACTCATCTTCAGCGGCGCCGTGATTGCGCTTTGGCCCGCCATCTCAGGCCTCTCGAGCACTCCAGACCGCTCGATAGCGGCCGAGCACCTCCGAAAATCCCTCAAATACGTCATGATCGGGCTCCTACCAATCTCAGCCATCCTCGCCGCCCTTCCCGATTACGCCATCCGCATCGCCTTCGGCCAGCAGTACGCAAGAGGCGCAGCTGTCCTTCCGATCCTGGTCCTCAGCCTCATCTTGCTCGCACTGCAATCCTTGCTCATATCCGCCATGGTCGCCCTGGGCAAGGTAAAAACCATAACCTGCATACTCGCCACTGCCGCCATCGTGACTATCCTCGTCGGCAATACACTCATCCCAACCTTCGGCATCGAAGGCGCAGCCGCTACCGAGATCATTGGCTTCCTCATAAGCGCAACCGGCGCCGCTCTCGTCTCGACGCGAATCTTCGGCAATCTCGCCTCGTTCTCCGAGACCGCAAAGATCACCTCGCTAGCCCTCGTTGTCTTCCTTATCGTCCGTTCATTTGCATTCCTCGGGCACTGGGTTGCGCTCGTTATAGCGGCCGCGTTCGGCCTTTATTCCCTTGCCCTGATCACGCTCGGGATCATATCGACTGATGAGATTAGGCAGGTCCTATCGCGACTCAAGACACGCATCGCCCGAGACCAAACGGCGTAGCCTACGGCCACGGTGCCCACGGCACTCGGATAGCTACTTTTGCCGGCTGCCGCAGGGGTCGGCTCGCACGTTCCGAGCTAGCCTCGTTTCAGGCGTGCGGAGGCTCTCCGCCCGAAGCGACGCGTATGCGGCGACCCAGTGGCTGGGCACCCATAGCTTCTCTTACTGGCGAACGAACCGGTTGGCTCGCACCGAAACGGAGCTCGCCTCAAGTGCCGGCCGAAGCGCAGCTCGGCCCAGGCCATGGGAGCGGAGGCTCTCCGTCGCCGGCGGCGGCGTGCGCAATTCCGTGCGGCATGCGGCCCCGTCTTCCGCGGCCTGCTTTCGGGGGAATAGCACTGGCCTTCAGGCGAAAGGCGCTTGACATGACGGAGAACATGAGTAGTATGTGTATTAGTTGTGCGAATATGATTAACGGATATGACCTGTTAAGCCTCCATCCGGCGATACTGGCCAATGTCTAGGAGTTGCTTATAATAGGTTACACAGACAAGACGATTTGAGTCGGCCTGCGAGGCGCCTTGCGCGTCCAACCTCGCAGGCCCAAACCTCCCGTGCTCGTGCTCTATTCGTTCCGGTTGCGTGCTGAAAGGACGGCAAGAAACCCGTAGCTGTCATCGGCGCAGTCCATTTTGCTGCTCCTAAACACTTCAAACGGAGAAAGTCAGTAGAGATTTGGCCGCACAGTCCGAAATGAGAAAGGAGTTTTGATGCTGAGGACATATACTGCCATTTTGTTTGCGGTGACGGCACTAATGGTCTCTAGTTTTGCGACTGCGGGCTACCTTGAGCACTACACGGAAGAGGACGGTCTGGCTGATAACCGCGTTTCGTTTATCCGCATTGGGGAGTCAGGGGTCAAGTGGTTTGCCACATATAACTCCGGGGTCTGCCGCTTCGATGAGTGTTCCTGGGAAACGTATCCCGCTGGCAGGGTGCAGGACATGGCCCTCGATAACACGGGCCGCCCCTGGATCTGCTATATGTCTGGCATTTGCTATCTGGATCTGCATGCCGGACGGTTCTATTGTCTTGACTATCCGCTTCTTAGCGCTTACTCAGCGGTGACATGCAGCCCGGATGGCGCCCTTTGGACAGGAGGGTGGGTGGGGGAGCTAGAAGTGTGGAGAACATTCAATTTAGTGCAATGGAAGTGTTGGAAAGGTCTTCTCCCCGAGAAGTTCGCCATCGACGCCGACGGCAGGGTCTGGTTCGTCGGAGCCGCCGGCCCTGCTGGGGCCCCGCCGAACTACGGTGTTTGGCGTATCTCGGCGGATGGCGAGAGCTGGGACAGGATCGACGACAACGTCCGGCTACCGAGTGGCACTCGATATCGAAGCATATACGCATCTCAGACCGGCCGAGTGTGGGTAGAGGCGGCCGAGAGCCCCGCGGCCAAGTTTTATAGCGATGATTACGAGACCTGGGTTATGTTCGATGAATCTCCATTCGGTCTGTCAGCAGATTATTATGTGTGGATAGAATGCGCTAGTGAAGAGGGTATTTGGTTCAGGTCTGCGCACCCCGCTTACATAGAGGGTGCCTTCTACTATGACTACCAGGATTGGCGTTTCGTCAGAGTTGCTTGCTACGTGGGGCAAGGGCTAACGGGAATGGAGACGATACGAGTCGATAACAGGACCGGTGATGTTTGGTTCGGGACTTATAGCAACGGGGTGTATGTGATGCGGGGTGGGCCGGAGGCATGGCCGCCGGTGTGGATCGAGCTCGAGGCGCTGGTGAACCCATGTGCGGGGGCAGTTTCAGTGCAAGGCAGCGCGGAGTTTCAGATGGACCTGCGCCTCGACCTTTACGTCGCCCTGGAGCTGCCGGACAAAACGCTCTTGTTTGCGCCCAACTGGAGCGCCTCGATGGCGCCTCTAGTCCCGAACCTGGAGGTCCCCATAGGCCTGAACGTCAACGGCCTGCCTCTCGTCACACTGGAGGTTGCCGGGATCCCGGCGGGAACATACCGGTGGTTCGCGGCGTGCACCCACGCGGGTAGCATGGAGTTTGCGAGCAATATCGCGTCCTGCGAGTGGCAGTTCGCCAAATGAAAGGCGGAAGGATGAAGGATAAGGGATGAAGGCGGAAGGCGAAAGGCGAAAGGATGAAGTGGAAGCGAGCCACGAAGGGCCACCAAGCTGCGGCCAGAAGTGTTTTGATGACGGAGCCGGAAAAGCGAACTCGACAATAAACATGG
>DATLAJ010000025.1 GCA_035527515.1 bacterium | reverse complement strand
AGGAGTTTTCGTATTTCCCTGTGCTGGTTGACCGGGTATGTGGCTATATGGGGGGCTTCAGGGTATGGGAAAGGTGGGATTGAGTTCTGGTGGCTATTGCTTGAGTCCCCTGAAAGGGGGCCACGTGAGTAGCCCCGTGTGAAACGCGGGGTATCTAGCCGACGACACTGCTCCTAGCTCCCCTCGCCATCCGCCAATCGCTTTGCGATTGGCGGATGGCGAGGGGATTTCTCGGTTGTCGCGCATTTCGATCCGCAGGTTGCACCTGCGGCTACTCAAATTATGCCCCTTCGGGGCATTCAGGCAATGCCGTCGAATTCCATCAACGCCGATTCTCAGATTGCTGAGGTTTTGTAGCGCATGACCCCTAATCCAAGCCCTGACTGCGAGCATCAAAGCGCCCAAATCGAGTGATTACGAAAACTCCTCGACCACCTGGCTTGAGTTCAGCCAGTCATGTTGGACGTTCCGGCGACTTCTCTCTCCTTCTGCAGACAGCGTCTCACAACGCTAACGCTAAGAACAGGATGTGCAGGAAAGGCGGCACCTGGCGAGATCAAGCGAAGGCTTTGTGGCCGAGGCAATATGCGTTATGCTTTTGGTTCAATTCTGTGTTTATGACGGTCGGCACCCTACAAATGGGGAGACTCTGCTGTATGAACATCGCCTTAGTTGACGTTCCGAGCGATGGGGGGAACCTCATCTACAAGGACTGGGCGGGCGGCTATGGCACAGCATTCTCAGTCGGGAATTCGCTCAGGGCCAGGTTTTTACAGAGGGCGAAGAAGACTGGGATCAAGCTGCCACTTACGCGATTTGGCTACTTGGCGGCCATCTTCAGACAGTCAGGCCACGAGGTAGGATTCTATCAGGAGGACCTTCCAGATTCGGCAGACGTCGTCCTGCTTCACTCGTCGATAGTTGACGTCTATCACGAGCTTGCGCAGGCGGATAGGTTGCGGAAGCAGCTGCACGCTAAGGTCGGCTTCGTCGGCCCGTTTTCAGGAGCGATGCCCGACATGTATCTTGAGCACGCCGACTTCGTGGTCAAGGGTGAGCCAGAGGATTTCGGCTACAGAATTGCTGACCTCGGGGAGCTCTCTGGCGTCATAGAATCGCGGCCGATCGATGACCTTGACGAACTTCCGTTTCCGGACTGGTCCATCTTCCCGCGGAAGCGATACTCGTATTACCCAAACATCAAGGCGAGGCCATTTCTGCCGATCCTTTCCAGCCGAGGCTGCCCATACAAGTGCAGCTACTGCGCCTATCGTGCGGCCTACAAGTGGCGAGCGAGGTCGGTCGAGAACACGGTCGATGAGATCGAGCGCAACGTCAATGAATACGGCACGCGAGGCCTCCTCTTCAGGGACCCCTTGTTCACGTGGGCAAAAGACAGGCCTCGCCAGATAGCGGAGGAGATATTGCGCCGGCATATCGACGTTCGGTGGGGCTGCGAGACGCATCTTGGCCACCTGGACAGGGAGCTGCTCGATCTGCTCTACAAGGCGGGACTCAGGTCCGTCAACGTTGGTATCGAGGTCGTAAATCCCAAGACGCTCGCTGGCACTGGCCGCGAATCACTTCGGAAGGACAGGCAGCTTGCGCTCGTCAAACACTGCGACAAGCTCGGCATCCGGGTTACCGCGTTCTATCTGTTTGGGCTGCCCAACTCCACGGCTGAGGACATGAGGGAGACGGCAAGATACGCCCGCAAGCTCAACACGCACGTTGCCTCGTTCAACGTGTTGACGCCCTATCCCGGCACAGAGTTCTACGACAGCGTCAAGGATGAGGTTTTCGAGAAGGACTTCACCAAGTTCACTTCCTACACACCTGTCATGCACCACAAGCACGTCTCGAAAGCGGCGCTCGAGAAGCTAAGGGAGGAGGCGTTTGTGCGGTTCTACTTCAGGCCGGCCTACATCATTAAGTTCCTCCAGCGGATGTTTCTCTGGAGATAAGCCGCGGCTGGGAATCGCTCGGCGTGGTGGCCGCGAGGCGTAGTCCGTATTAATCCTCCTCATTGGTGAGCCCGGAACAATCCTCGCGGTTGGTTGGTTATGTGGGTATATTGCCAAATAGACAAATAACGGAATCCTGATATGAGGGAGGCAGCGATGAGTCCCAAGACCAAGGCCAGATACGAGGCAAGGGCGGGCATTATTAAGGCGCTTTCGCATCCGACGCGGCTTTTTATCGTGGATCAGCTACAAGGTGGGAAGAAGTGCGTCTGCGAGCTGACGAAGATGATCGGCGCCGATATGTCCACCGTGTCGAAGCACCTCTCCGTTCTCAAGGCTGTGGGCATCGTCCACGATGAGAAGGTCGGCCAGCAGGTCTTCTATCGGCTGAAGTGCCCGTGCGTGCTCAAGTTCTTTGAATGCGTGGAGTCTGTGATGAGGTCGAACGCTGAGGAGCAGCTGGCGCTTTTGCGGTGAGGGCGCTGCTCGTGTGGTTTGCCGAGGATGGTTGTGGGCGGAAAACCCGCCAAACAGGATCGCCGAAGACGGAAATGCTATGGACATTAGGAAAGAGATAAAAGTCCTTCTTATATTCACGGCCGTGTTCCTCGGCTTTTTCTACCTCCCGGTTGGGCAGCCGCGTTTCGACAACGCGATCTTCGAGGCGCTGCTGCTTTTGAAGTCCTACGCGCGGGACCACGTGCTATTGTGCCTCATTCCCGCCTTCTTTATCGCAGGAGGCATCTCTGTTTTCATAAGCCAAGCTTCGGTCGTGAAGTATCTCGGCGCGCGGGCGAATAAGTTTCTGGCGTATGGCGTCGCCTCGGTTTCTGGGTCGGTGCTTGCGGTCTGCTCCTGCACCGTTCTCCCATTGTTTGCGGGGATATACAGGATGGGTGCCGGGCTGGGCCCGGCCTGTGCATTCTTATACTCAGGGCCGGCTATCAACGTTCTGGCCATTGCGCTGACGGCCCGGGTTCTTGGGATCGAGATCGGTATCGCTCGCGCGGTGGGGGCGGTGCTATTCAGCGTGATAATTGGGCTCCTTATGCACTTGATCTTCAGAAAGGAAGAGCACGCGAGGCAGACTGCCCGGGCGGCCATGCCGGAACCTCAAGTGACGAGGCCGCTTTGGCAGAATGGCGTCTATTTCGCGACGATGATCGGCGTATTAGTCTTTGCCAACTGGGGCGCGCCAGGGGAGGAAACCGGCTTCTGGCACGCAGTCTATGCCGTCAAGTGGCTCATTACTGGGGCTTTTGCTGCGGCGTTTGGCGGTATCTTGATCGTCTGGTTGGGCGTGAAGTGGTGGAAGGCGCTCGCGGCTGCTGCGCCAGCGGTAGTGCTCGGTCTTCTGTTCCCTGCTGCTCCAATGTTGGCGTTCGCGGCCGGTGTCGTTGGCCTGTGTGTGATTACAGCATCAAGCCAAGGCGAGCCAAAGGAGTGGTTCACTAGCACCTGGGGATTTGCCAAGCAGATCTTGCCTCTGCTCTTTTTTGGGGTGCTGGTTGCGGGCGCTCTGCTCGGCCGGCCGAACCATGAGGGGCTGATCCCGTCCGCGTGGGTGACTTCTGCCGTTGGCGGCAACACATTTGTGGCCAACCTCTTAGCATCAATCGCGGGGGCTTTCATGTATTTTGCGACGTTGACGGAGGTCCCGATAGTCCAGGGGCTGATAGGCGCAGGGATGGGCAAGGGCCCGGCGCTTGCGCTGCTTCTTGCGGGACCTGCTCTCTCTTTACCGAATATGCTGGTCATCCGCAGCATTATGGGCACGAAGAAAACGGTTGTTTACGTCTTACTTGTGGTCGTAATGGCTACAGTTTCTGGTGTGGTTTTTGGAACGTTTTTCAAATAGGAGACGCTTGATGAAGAGATTGCAGATTCTGGGCGGCGGCTGCCCAAAGTGCAAGAAACTAGCTGAGAATGCCGAGGCAGCGGCGAGGGAGCTGGGCGTAGCTTACACGATTGAGAAGATCACTGACATAAAGAGGATCATGGAGTTCGGGGTGATGATGACGCCGGCGCTGGCTGTCGATGGTGAGGTAAAGGCTTCTGGCAAGGTGCTTTCGGTGGAGCAGATCAAGTCGCTCCTCTCATGATCCGGAGGGCTTCTGGCAAGCGTGAATAAATTAGGATAGCGAGAATGGAATCGAGATCACAGTTTGACACAAAGCGACCCACGCTCGGCATCAAGGTGGCCATCGTGGTCGCACTGCTGGCCGCTGTTGTTGGGGCGATCTACCTCAAGGGACAGGGTGATAAGACCCCGAAAGCATCAGGCGTCGATAAAGGCGGTAGCGCGACCGCACCAGGTCCCGTTAAGCACCTACCGCGACTGGTTGACCTGGGGGCGGGGAAGTGCATCCCCTGCAAGTTGATGGCGCCAATACTCGAGGAGCTGCGGAAAGAGTATAAGGGGAAGTTCGACGTGATCGTCATCGACGTCTGGGAGAACAGGGCCGAGGCGAGGCGCTACGGAATACGAGTGATCCCGACGCAGATATTCTACGACGCCGAGGGGAAGGAGCTGTATCGACACCAGGGCTTCTTTGGGAAGGATGACATTCTCAAAAAATGGAAGGAACTGGGGATTAAGTTTGACTGACAGAAGAAGTGCAAAGCACCCATTTACTCTCTACCCAAGCGAGCTACACCGGCTTCATGCGAAGACGGTCTCACCCGTAGCGTAACGGAGGGATGGCTTTGGAGAGCGTTTTAGCGCATTTGTCCCGCTGGGTTGAGGGGACGCCCGTTGTGGGACTTTCTGCGGCGTTTTTATGGGGTGTGCTCAGCATCCTTCTTAGCCCGTGCCATTTAAGCAGCATTCCGCTAATCGTTGGGTTCGTCAATCAGCAGGGGAGAATCTCGACGAGGCGTGCATTTAGTATCTCGACGCTCTTTGCCCTAGGCATCCTGATCACCATAGGGGCTATCGGGGCGATTACGGGAGCGGCGGGGCGAGTTTTGGGCGACGTGGGTCGCTTTGGCAACTACTTTGTGGCACTCATCTTCTTCGCGGTCGGCCTACATCTACTCGGCGTCATTCCGATGCCGTGGTCGGGTCCCGGACAAGTGAGGATGAAACAGAAAGGGCTTTGGGGCGCATTCATTCTGGGGCTGGTCTTCGGGGTCGCTCTTGGCCCGTGCACGTTCGCCTACATGGCCCCAATGCTGGGCGTCACGTTCAAGTTGGCCTCCACAAACACACTATATGGGGTTCTTCTCCTCTTGATATATGGTCTGGGCCACTGCTCCGTGATAGTTGTCGCAGGAACCAGCACGGAACTCGTCCAGCGCTACCTAAACTGGAACGAAAGGTCTAAGGGCTCCGTGATCCTCAAGAAGGTGTGCGGCATTCTAGTGCTGCTTGGCGGTGTCTATCTCATCTATGCCGCTCCGTGAGAGGCGGTTGGTCTCTGGACGGTCTAACTTGGCCGGGTCAAAGGGTGGTATGTCACTCTTGGTAAATATGGTGTTGATAGGCTGTTTTGCGGGGTGATATATTAGAGATATGTCGAACAATCGAAATGACCAACTTAACACTATCGCAGGCGTGTTCAAGGCGCTGTCGAGCCCGAGCCGACTGCAAGTCCTCATCCGAGTCGTCTCAGCCTTCAATGCTGCGGGCAATTCTAGAGAAGACGAGCTCTGCGCGTGCGTTGGTGAGATTGCGCAGGATATGAATATCTCACCCTCTACCGTCTCTCATCATCTGAAGGAACTGCGGAACGCCGGGCTGATCCAGATGAAGAGACGGGGCCAGAAGGTTGAGTGCTCGGTCGATTTCTCGACCGTGCAAGGTCTGATTGATTTCTTCAATGGCTGGTTTGAACAAGGAGGCATTCGAACATCGGGCGAATGCCTCGATGCTGTGACAGACGGTGGCCTAGCAGGTCGGCCCCATCGGGGGCGCTCGCGCGGCTGCAATCATAACGCAAGTGAAGGAGATGAGACATGAGAAGAGAAAAGCACGAGGACATTCGCGATCAGGTGCGGGAACGCTACGCTGACGTCGCCACAACGGACCGAGGCTGCTGTTGCGGAGATGCTTCCTGTTCTGCCGTCTCGACGAATGCCGAGGATGTATCTGCCAAGATAGGCTACACGCCGGAGGAGATGGGCGCAGCGCCAGAGGGCGCCAACATGGGCCTCGGCTGCGGCAATCCCCAGGCGATAGCGGAGCTCAGGCCTGGCGAGACCGTTGTCGATCTTGGCAGCGGGGGTGGGCTCGATTGTTTTCTGGCTGCGAAACAGGTTGGTGAGAGGGGCAAGGTCATTGGGATTGATATGACGGCAGAGATGGTGAGCAAGGCGAGTGCGAACGCGAGAAAGGGCGATTACCGGAACGTGGAGTTCAGGCTCGGGGAAATCGAGCATCTCCCGGTGTCCGACGAGTCGGCAGATGTCATCATCTCCAATTGCGTTATCAACCTCTCGCCGGACAAGCCTCAGGTCTTCCGCGACGCGTTTCGGGTACTGCGCAAGGGCGGTCGTCTGGCAGTCTCCGACGTGGTGGCAGTCGGGCAACTCCCGGACGACGTGAAGCAGAATCTTGACGCCTACTGCGGCTGCGTAGCAGGGGCGGCATCCGTCTCGGAAGTTGAGCGAATGCTTCTTGAGGCCGGATTCTCAGATGTGAGCGTTGAGGTCAAGGATGAAAGCCGGGAGTCTATCAAGGGCTGGTTCCCCGGCAGCGGCGTCGAGGAGTATGTCCGCTCCGCCGACATAAAGGCCCGCAAACCGAAATGTGCTCCCGGATGCTGTAATTGTGTGTGATGGTGATCGCTTAAAACCAAGAAAAGAAAGGAAGAACGAACGATGAGCGAAGAAGAAAAGGATGAATCGAAGGGCGCCGCGGAAAGCTGCGGGCCAGAATGCAGCTGTCAGAGACCCGCTTCTGGAAGGCGAATGAAGTTTGTCATCTGCGGCATTGTGCTGCTCGTCGCCGTCGGCGTTGTGGCGGCCCGTCTCTCTGTAACTGGGGCGACAGAAGCCCAAGAGGGTCAGGCCAACTACTCGTCAACGCTTGACCAGGTAAGCGAGCCCAAGCCGGGGCAGGCCTCGCAAACGTCCAGCGAATGGGGCGCCCTGAATTCGATGGCGCAGCTTAACACGGCCGCTGCTGACACTGAGGCTGTTTTCGTCGTGTTGCCGACGGAAGATGACGCCGAGATGGCGAGGATAGAGCACGAGCTTGGTGAGGCGACAATAGCTGTGTCGTCGCGCGGAATACGAATAAAGACGTTTCTGCTGAGCGACGCCTCGCAAGACTATTCCCGCTTGGCCGGACGGATCGGGACTCCGGCGATCATTACGATGTATAAGGGACGAGGCTCAACCGTCCTCTCAGGCGACAAGATCAGCAAGGCTGCCCTGTTGAAGGCCGTTGTGGCGTCGTCTCGACCTGTGTCGTCCGGCGGATGTTGCGGCGGCGGCGCTGCTAAGTCCAGCTGCAAGTAGAGAAGAACTACGATGGACACGCTTCGGGCGCTCGCCGGCTGGGCGGGCGCAGCATTTGACCGGGCGGGCGTCGGGCTTCTTGGCATCCCCCTGGCGTTCCTGCTCGGCCTGTTGAGCGCTGTCGTCAGCCTGTGCTGCACCCTTCCAGTGCTCGGGGTCATCGTGGGCTACGCAGGAGTGGATGAGGGCCGCGACAGGCGTGCAAGGTGCCTTCTGGCTGTGGGCTTTCTCCTGGGCGCCGTTCTTGCGCTGGTGATCCTGGGCGCGGTCGCGGCGTGCATCGGACAGGCCGCCCAGAATACTCTCGGAAGGTACTGGAAGCTTTTTGCGGGCGTCGTGGCCATTGTGATGGGCCTGGGAGCGATGAACCTGCTTCCGTTCCGGCTGCCTCATCGCGAGCGGCGGTTGGGACGCATCTGGGATAAGGGGATACTCGGTTCGATTCTCTTCGGCCTCGTTGCCGGAGGCGCGGTGAGCGTCTGCTCACTGGCCTGCAACCCCGGGATTTACATTGTTCTCGGAGCAGCCGTGCTCCAGGGCGCCACCCTCTTCATGGCGGGCGTCCTCCTCGCCTACGCACTGGGTTTCGCCGTGCCGCTAACCGCTCTCATGCTGGGTGTTTCTTCCCTGGGGGCAGTGGCACTGAAGATTCGCGGAGCGGAGTCGCTTATCCGCAGGGTTGCTGGTTTGCTTCTAATAGCAGTCGGGTTCTACTTCCTTTGGACATTCTGAGAGGGACATAGATGAGGCACGATGTGCGAGAGAAAGCCGCGAACGGAACGGGAAACGAATCGAAGAAGAAAGGGGAATTGAGCGCCTTTGAGCGCTACCTGACTGCATGGGTGCTGCTCTGCATAGCGGGCGGCATCCTGCTGGGCCGCCTCGCTCCGCAGCTGGCTGAAGCGCTGGACGGCATGGCCATCTACGTTGGCGGCGCACCAGTGGTTTCCATCCCCATCGCGATTTGCCTCTTTTTTATGATGTATCCCATCATGGTGAAGATCGATTTCGCCGAGGTGCTCAAAGCGGGAAAGAATGTCAAGCCGGTCGGGCTCACGCTCTTTGTCAACTGGGCGATCAAGCCGTTCACGATGTATGCCATTGCCTTCCTGTTTCTCGGTGTGCTTTTCAGAGGCCTAATCGGTGCGGACGCCGTGGATTACGTCAAGATGCCCTTCGGTCTAGACCTAGCCGAGGGCGCGGCCTACGGCGCGGGCAAGGTAGTGGTGCTTCAGGGCGTGAAGATGCTTCAGGTTCCTCTCTGGCGCAGCTACCTTGCGGGATGCATTCTTCTGGGAATAGCTCCCTGCACAGCGATGGTGTTGGTGTGGGGCTTCCTGGCGAAGGGCAACGACGGACACACTCTTATCATGGTGGCGATTAACTCGCTCACGATGCTCTTGCTCTATGGACCCTTGGGTGGTTTCTTGCTGGGTGTTGGCAGGCTTCCGGTTCCCTGGCAGGCGCTTGTCTTGTCAATCGGCATCTATGTGGCTCTGCCACTCTTGGCTGGCTACTTCTCGCGAAGGTGGATCATCGGCGCAAAGGGAGAGCGCTGGTTCAAAGAGAAGTTCCTTCACCTTCTGACTCCAGTTACTATCATCGCCCTTCTTGTGACCCTCCTACTGCTGTTCTCGTTCAAAGGTGAGGTGATTCTGTCGAATCCGCTGACGATTCTCTGGATCGCCATCCCGCTATTCATCCAAACGAACCTCATATTCTGGCTCGGCTATGGCCTGTCCAGGGTCCTCAAGCTCTCATACCAGGACGCGGCGCCCTCTGCGATGATCGGCGCCTCGAACCATTTCGAGGTCGCCATTGCGACGGCCACGATGCTCTTCGGACTTTCGTCGGGCGCCGCGCTGGCTACGGTCGTTGGGGTGCTCATCGAAGTTCCCGTCATGTTGATGCTCGTCAGGATTTGTCTTCGCACGAGGAGCTGGTTTGAGCCTGCGATGTAGCATTGCAGAATGAGAGACCCCTGTTCTCAAGAATCCGGAGAATCATGCTCAATTCCCAACGTGTGACGGTGGTCAAGTTCACACTTCTAATTCTTGCCATCGCGGTTGTAGCCTATATGGCCATCAAGACCCCGATTCGACCCGTGCTGGAAATGAACTCTGCGGTCGCTGCATCCGATCTTTCCGGCGCCACTTCTGCTTCGCAGAGCATTTCCTCTGCACAAGTTGCGCACCAAGCCAGTAATCAAGATGCCTCGCCGACATCAGGCCCAGTTAGCGTCATCGTATATTATTTTCACATGACAGCTCGTTGTGAGCGCTGCATAAGGTTAGAGGAGTGGACCAAGGAGGCCGTCTTGAATGGTTTTTCGGACGCGCTGAAGGCCGGGCAATTGGCATGGTGGGCGATTGACGTCGAGAAATCTGAGAACGACCACTTCATAGACGATTACCAACTGACAGATAAGTCGGTTGTTGTGGCGGAATTCAAAGGTGGCAAACGGGTTCGCTACAAGGTCTTGGATGAGACCTGGTCGCTCTTGGACGAGAAGGGCGCATTCCTGAAGTATATCCGCAGTGAGGTCAGAGAGTATCTTCTGGGGACATAACCGCCGATTGTCCTCACCGCCGCCCCACAGTCAGGTCGAGCGCATGCTGTCTGTGACTAGGTGAGTGCTGCCAGTGATAGTGACCTTCCTTCTCGCTTGTGTGTTGCCTGATATTAAGCTACACTCCCTGCGCTGATTGGATACTGGGAACTAAGAGGATGTTGTTCCATGTTCTACTTGCGGTCTTGATGGCCGCTTTTTGTGGGATAGTTTTTGGAACATTCACTAAATAGGAGATAGTTGATGAAGAGGTTGCAGATTCTAGGTGCCAAGTGCCGGGAGTCTGAGAAGCTCGCGCAGAACACAAAAGCCGCGGCACAATCGGCTCAGATACAGTTCGTAATGGAGGAGATCACCGATGTAACACGCATCGCCGACTTCGGAGTAACGATGACGCCGGCGCTGGCTATCAATGGGGAGGTGAAGTCGCAGGGCAAGATACTTTCGGTCAAGGAGATAGAGGCACTTATTGCATGAGTTCTTCGGACGGGGTGCAGGTGAATGCTCCACCCAATGTCCTCTCGGTCTGTTTGTGGTTTCTAGGCGGTGTTTTTTAGGCGTGGTGCAAAACCTGATGTTGCATGCGGATTGAGAACATGGGTGTAAGTCGCAATAGGGTCGCCATGATTGTCCTTCTTGGATGCCTTGTCGGAAGCTTGGCCTACCTGACGGCCAACGGCCCCAGCAAGCCAGCATTTGGCACGTTAAGGGATGCTAGCGTCAAGCTGCAGGACAACACACAGACTTGGGGGCACTCTGAACGGGGAATAAGTGAACGGGCAGCAATGCCTAGTAAACCTGCTGATAAGGTCATCGTCTATTACTTCCACTCAACGAGGCGCGGGTTCTCGTGTCGGCTGATGGAATCGCTTGCAGAGGAGGTTGTTAAAACAGAGTTTGGGGCCGACCTCAAGCAGGCCCGGCTCGAATTCCACTCGGTCAACACCGACAAGTCTCAAAACAGGCATTTCATCAGTGATTATGGACTTCACACACAATCCATCGTCTTGAGCGAGTTCAGGGGCGGGCGAGAGGTTCGCCACAAGATTCTGGTGAGAATCTGGGCACTGCTCCACCAGAAGGCGGGGCTCCAGAGGCATATTCAGGGCGAGGTTCGGGCTTATCTCAAGGCCCGATGACACGCCTGGGGCCCTAATGGTAGGCTGACAAACCTTACTGGAACACGGTCAGCCCCACATTCTGTCGTTCGAGGCGAGAGGTCCTGACCGAGGCAATGTCCAAAACGCTTGCCAGCTATTGGCAATGGCTCAGCGGCAGGGCATATTAGATGCACATTGTCTTCGTTGACCGGGGCAGGTTTGAAGGGTGGCTTGCTCCGCCGCAAAGCAATGAGAGAACGTTCAAATGGAGGCTGAACTTGTCGCACGGTCTTATGTCCGACCACGGTCAATTCGGCGACGTCAGGCGGATCACTTGGATAGGGCTTATCGTCAACCTCGCCCTGAGCACCGTGAAGCTAGCAATTGGATGGTTCGGCAAAAGCCAGGCAACGTTCGCCGATGGGATTCACAGCCTCTCCGACTGTTCCACCGACGTGGCGATACTCGTGGGCGTGCGCTACTGGGCAAAGCCGCCCGACGAGTCCCATCCCTACGGGCATCGGAGAATCGAGACGGCCATAGCCAGCCTAATCGGCGTTGTGCTTGCCGTCGCCGGACTTGGACTTATCGGCAATGCCGCGAGGATGCTCATGAGCTCGGGCCATCGACTGCCAGCACCCAGCCCTGTCGCTCTTTTCGCACTTATTGCGTCAGTAATCTCAAAGGAGATTCTATACCGCTGGACGGTCTCAGTCGGCAAGAGAACGGCCTCGCCAGCAGTTATAGCAAACGCATGGCACCACCGGTCTGATGCCCTGAGCTCGATTCCCGCGGCAGGGGCGCTTGCGGTCATCATGGTCTCGCCTGAATGGGCCTTCCTCGACCGTGTCGCCGCCATTGTTGTCTCGCTCTTCATTCTCCACGTCGCTTGGAAGATCATACGGCCGAACTTAAAGCAGCTGGTGGACACAGCAGCATCAAAAGACGTGTGTGACAGAATACTGGAGACGTCCCTGCAAGTGGAGGGGGTCCGAGATGTCCATGCAATCCGCTCTCGGTATATCGGGCCGGGCCTTCTGGTTGACCTTCACGTGCTCGTTGACGCCGACGTCACGGTCAGAGAGGGACACGAAATAGGCTCGGCGGTCAAATGGCGCCTCAGATCAAAGGATGAGCTTGGCATTGTGGATGTCATCGTCCACGTCGAGCCTTATGAATGCCCCGGGCAGCAGCAGGGGCTTGCCATCGAGCAATAGGGGCCCTATTGCCAAAGACCTCGGCGCTGTTCCAGAGAGCTCCCCGCCGCGGTGAGCTTGAAATAATCGAGGCAGGTGATACGTTGCGTTCTCCCCAACCATCGTATAGAGTTGTGGTGTGCAGAATGTCAAACAGTGCAATGGTGATTTCAAAGGTGTTTGAGACTTGCTTATAGGCATTGATGTTGGTTCTGTGGCTCTCAAGGCCGTGCTGATGGACAGCAACCGCCGGGTGATCGAGCATCACTACGGGCGGATCCAGGGCAGGCCGCTCCAGATGGTCAGGGACGTGCTGGAGGACATGCTTGAGCGACACAATCAAGATAAGATCAGGGCTATCTGTGCGACGGGCGCAGGCGGTAGGCTCGCCGCCGAACTCCTAAACGGCATCTTCGTCAACGAGGTGATAGCACAGTATCTCTGCGCTGTGCACTTTGACAAGAGAGTTAGGACCGTCATTGACATCGGCGGCGAGGATTCAAAACTGCTGCTGATCTCCGAGGACAAGACTACGGGCAGACCTATGGTCTCGGACTTCCAGATGAATAGCGTCTGCGCCGCGGGGACAGGCTCCTTTCTTGACCAGCAGGCCACGCGCCTCGGCGTTTCGATCGAGGGCGAGTTCGCGGAGCTGGCGCTAAAGTCGAAGACTCCGCCTCGGATAGCTGGCAGGTGCAGCGTTTTCGCGAAGACCGATATGATTCACTTGCAGCAGGAGGGAACTCCAGTTCACGATATCGTCGCCGGGCTATGCTACGCGTTGGCGAGGAGCTTCAAAAGCAGCGTCGTCAAAGGCACCAAAATAGAGCCGCTAGTCTCGTTCCAGTCAGGCGTTGCGTCGAACCGGGCTATGGTCAAGGCGCTCAAGGACGTTTTGGGATTGAGCGACGAGGAGATGCTGGTGCACGAGCAGCACCACATCGCAGGGGCGATCGGTGCTTGCCTGCACTATCTCACCTCGAGGGACGTTCCAGACCGGTATTTCGAGGGTTTGTCCAAGCTGGAGGGGTTTCTGGAAAAACCTTCTGGGGACGAAAAGCACCTGCCGATACTCGCGCTGGACAAAGTCGTGTTCCCACACGAAGAGGGTAGGGGACATGTCCAGGCCCCCGGCTCAAACGGCGCGCTGAGGGTCTATCTCGGGATAGATGTTGGCTCCATCAGCACAAACGTGGTAGCTATCGACGAGCACCTCAATCTTCTGGCAAAGAGCTATCTTATGACAGCAGGTCGGCCAATTGACGCCGTTGCCACGGGCCTCTCCGAGGTTGGAGCAAAACTGCCGCACAACGTGGAGGTTGCCGGCGTTGGGACGACGGGATCGGGCCGATATATGACAGGAGAGGTGACCGGCGCAGACACCGTTAGGAACGAGATCACGGCGCAGGCCACGGCGGCTGCGCTGATAGACCCGAAGGTGGACACGATCTTCGAGATCGGCGGCCAGGATTCCAAGTTCATCAGTCTCGAGAACGGCGTGGTGGTTGATTTTGAGATGAACAAGGTCTGTGCGGCTGGGACAGGCTCGTTTCTGGAGGAGCAGGCCGAAAAGCTCAACATCAACATCAAAGAGCACTTCGCCAGCGAGGCGATGAGCTCAAAGGCTCCGATCAGGCTCGGAGAGCGATGCACGGTCTTTATGGAATCAAGCGTTACGCACCATCAGCAGTGCGGCGCCAAGCGGAGGGACATACTGGCCGGGCTCGCGTATTCAATTGTCTATAACTACCTCAACCGCGTTGTGGGGAACAAAAAAATCGGCAGCAACATCTTCTTCCAGGGCGGCGTGGCGTTCAACCGCTCGGTTTGTGCCGCCTTCAGCATGGTTACAGGCAAGAAGATCACCGTTCCGCCAAATCACGAGGTTACGGGGGCAATTGGAGCGGCAATGCTGGCGAAAGATGCTATGAAAGGCCGCGGAAAGAGCAAGTTCAAGGGCTTCAACCTCAAGGACCGCAAGTGGGAGTTGGAGACATTCGAGTGCCACGATTGCCCGAACGCCTGCGAGATCCGCAAGGTTACGCTGGAAGGCGAGCCATCGATCTATTATGGCTCCCGGTGTGGGAAATACGATGTCCGTAAAAAGACAGCAAGCGAGGCGCACGCTTTGCCGGACCTCTTCGCGGAGCGTGAGAAGCTCCTGATGCGGTGGCATCAGAAGCCAGATGCCTCAAGTACCGGTCTTACAGTTGGGATACCTCGGGCGCTGTTGTTCTTCGAGCTGTATCCGATGTGGTCTGCGTTCTTCGGGGCATTGGGCGTCAAGGTCCTCCTGTCCTCAAAGACCACCAATCACATAATTCATGATGGGGTCGAGGCGGTGAAGGCGGACATGTGTTTCCCGGTCAAGGTCATGCACGGGCATGTGCTTGACCTTTTGGAGAAGGGCGTTGACAAGGTGTTTGTGCCCAGCGTCATCAACATGCCCATAGAGACGCCGGGGTTCGTCAACTACTACAATTGCCCCGTTGTTCAGTCGATTCCCTATACGGTCGGGGCCGGGATCGCAGCGCTTAAGCAACGCGTCCTGAGTCCGATTTTCTACTTGCAGCGAGGCGCCAAGGAGACGATCAGGGCGCTTGCTCGATTCGCGCACGAGGACCTTGGTTTTAGGCGAGCGCGGGCCAGAAAAGCGGCCGAGGCGGCCCTTGCCGCTCAGGATGAGTTCAGCAAGCTCAGCCTCGAGCTTGCGGACAGGACGACACAGCTGATAAAAGAGCACGGAAGAGCTGTCGTGATCGTCGGACGTCCCTACAACATCAATGATTCATTCGTCAATCTCGACCTGCCGAGAAAACTCAGAGACCTCGACGTTCTTCCTGTGCCAATCGACCTGGTCCATCCTGACACTGCAACGACGCTCAAAGAACACGGGAACATGTACTGGCGCTACGGTCAGAGGATTCTGGGCGTGGCAGTTACGATCGCCAGAGACCCGCGCCTTTACGCCCTTTACGTCACCAATTTCGGTTGCGGCCCGGATTCGTTCATCACCAAGTTCTTCGCGGAGATAATGGGCGAGAAGCCCTTCCTGTTGATCGAGATCGACGAGCATAGTGCTGACGTGGGTGCGATCACGAGGTGCGAGGCCTTCCTGGACAGCATCGAGGGGAAGAGACACAGTTCCAAGGTGGAGCCCCGGCTGGTTGAGAAGCGGTCCTCCGAGAGCACGCGTGGGATCAATCACCGGACGCTTTACGTTCCGAGCATGTGCGACCACGCATACCCGTTCTGCGCGGCGCTCAAACGGTTTGGCGTGGATGCTCAGGTGATCCCTGAGGCGGACGAGGAGAGCCTCGAGTTTGGGCGTCAGTACACTAACGGGCGGGAGTGCTTCCCATGCATTGTAACGACTGGCGACATGGTGAAGCTGTGCAAGAGTAAGGACTTCGAGCCCGCGAAGGCGCTCTTCTTAATGCCGACGACCTCAGGCCCGTGCAGGTTTGGGGTGTACAACCAGGCCCAGCGGATAGTTCTGGAGGCGATCGGTTGCATTGATGCTCGGATACTTGCGCCCGATCAGGACAGAGCCGACAACTTCCGCCAGAAGTTCTGGGATGTTCCGCTGATGTTTTACGTGCACGCCTATCGGGGCATGGTCGCGGTCGATTACCTCGACAAGCTCGCGCGGCGGATACGGCCGTATGAGAAGGCGCCTGGGCACACGGATGACGTTTATCAGCACTGTCTGAAAGAGGTAACTCGCGCGACGCGGGAGGGCGACGTCCTTAAATTGCTCCCGAAATGCTCCAGGCTCTTCGCTAAGATAGAGCGCGATAACACCCTGGTGAAGCCCAAGATCGGCGTAGTAGGCGAGATATACGTCAGGTCGCACAGGTTCAGCAACCAGAACCTCGTCAAGCGGCTCGAGGCCCTGGGCGCGGAGGTCTGGTTCCCACCGTTCAATGAATGGCTATACTATCTCACTTACATCAACGGTCTCAATGCAGCCTCGGAGCGCAACTGGAAGAAATTCGTCAAACTCCGCGCCCTGCATCTCTTGCAGCGCCGCGGCGAGCGAACTGTCCGTCGGGGCATCAGCGATTCAATGGGCCTTTATGAGGACGAGCCAGTCCAACACACAGTCCACGCTGCGGCGCCTTACTTGGATTCTACGTTCCAGGGCGAGAGCATTCTCTCGATAGGAAAGATGATCGAGTTCATCGAGAAAGGCGCAACAGGCGTCATAAACGTTACGCCGTTCGGGTGCCTTCCAGGAACGATCGTGGCAGCCATCATGAAGAGAATGCACGACGACTTCCAGGCTATACCAGCGCTTACGATCAACTACGACGGCCTCGAAGACCCGTCTGAGCAGACTCGGCTCGAGGCATTCGTGCATCAGGCAAAGCAGCGCGAAGGACGATTGCACTCGCGCGGCGCCAAGCCCTGAGACTTATGCCGCCATCCCTGAGGCGTGGGAGCACACGGCCTTACATCTGGGCGGGCATTTTCGGGGCGCTCTTCGTGGTTCCATATCTTCGCCCAATCGCGCTCTTTTTGCTTCCCGGACTGCTGCTACAAGCTCTCGCAAGCATTGCATCCAAAGGTCCTGTGTCCCGCCTCGCCAGAACCGTCGCCGCCTCGCTTTCCTTCTGGATAGTCTGCGTCTGGGCAGCATCAAGCCTAGGACTGCGACTGACGACCCTCTTCTGGCTCGTTTCAGTCGTCTCAGGAGGCATCTGGCTTGTGCTCATTGCCCGCAACCCAGGTCTGCCATCTCTGTTGCCCAAACGCCCCACGCATCTCATCGTCCTCGCCTCGGTTCTATTACTAACGCTGCTGCCATTCTTCCTCACATTGGCCCCACCCGGCGCCGACATGAGTATGCACGGATACATCACGAGGATGGTCCACGACGCCGGCGGCGTCCCCGGAACCTACCAGCCTTACCTCCCGATCGAGAAGTTTGGCGCGTTCTCGATCGGCTTTCACACGCTCGCGGCTATGATCACATCGGTCTCGGGCGGGGCGCTGCCCATCTACCGGGCCGTCCTTCTGACCGACTGCCTGGTCTATTGCTTACTGTTCCTCGTCCTCTGGGGCACGCTAGCCCCACGCCTCGGCAGCAACCTTGCGGCGGCGGCCGCGGCAGTGGGGGCCTTTCTGTCGAGAAACCCACAGCACTTCTTCGCATGGGGCGGCACGCCAACCGTGCTTTCAATAGCGCTGATCACGTGCGCTCTGCCGGCACTGCGCCAGCCGCGGAACATCAGCTTGGGCGAGGCACTCCTTGGGGCGCTGTGCCTCTCAGCTGGGTTCCTGTCCCATCCAATGCCGGCGCTTGTGCTCGCCGCAGCGAGCGTTCCATACGGCGTATATCTCGTCTGGACTGCGATTAGGGACCATGAGCTCTTAAGGCTGCTGTTACGCTTCGTTCTGATCGCCGTCGTGTGCCTTATGTGCATATCTTTCTTTCTCGTGAGATTCGACAGCTCGCTCTCCAAAGACGAGGCGGAGTGGATGCAGATGTGGGGCTCAATAACTTCTGAGCGCTGGCATGGCACGCTGCTCGATGCCCCTCTTACTCTTCCCCGGCACCTCGCCGAACATGCCGTAGGGCCGCTTGTGATACTGCTTGGATTTGCGATGCTTGTGGCTGCATGTTCAGGCACCCAGAAGGACAGGGTTGACCTATATTTCATCCTGGCTATCGTAGGCATAATCATAAACGCCAGATACCAGTGGCTGCCCGGTTCCGTTTTCCTGCTACCCGATAGGGCTGGGGCCATGCTCCCTATCTTCGCGGCGCCACTCATCGGCTCCATGCTCTTAAGGACCCGTAACGCCCTGGCCGACATCATCTCTCCACAACGCCTGAGACAACTTGCTCGCGCCTCCTCTATAGCGCTGGCATGCCTGTGCGCCGCCGGAAACTACGGCTACTACATGAAACCAGGTCTTGCCGAGGCGGCGGTAACAAGACACGATCTCCGCGCGTTCGCGTGGATCAACCACAACATCCCCCCTCACGCCCATATCGCCAACAACTACGGGGATGCGGGTACATGGATACCGATGATGACCGGCCGCACCGTCTCGGTCCCCCACGTCAACATAATCAATTGGTCAGAGACGAAGCTTCAGCTCGCCTCGAGACCTGCAAGATATATCTACATCGGGGCGAGGTCGGTCTATTCTCTCCCGTTTGAGTGGACGCCCGCGCGTGTCGAGTCGCTCCAGCCACGGCCGAAACTGGCTTTTCGCAGTGGTGATGCAAGACTTTACGAGCTTCAGCCGCCCCTTGCGGCTGCTATCTGCGCCAACTTCCGCAAATTAGTCGAGCGGACGGGCGAGCGCGCGGGCGAGATCAAGCTCATCTCCCCAGCGAACTCTGCCGTCATCACGAAACCACGTATAATGCTCAGGTGGGACACATCGGGGTGCTACCTGTTCAACATTCAGCTTTCCCTCTGCCCCAACTTCGACAACCCCCTGCCGATCTATAACTCCTACCCAGCCATCTACCTTGCCGGCGGCTCGTTTGACATCACGGCGCTGCGCAGGCTCATGCCGCGAAATGTCCCTATCTATTGGAGGATAAGGGGTCTGTCAAATGGCGACCACGGGGTATTTGAGTCGAAGGTCAGCTCCTTCGTGATAGAGTAGCAGCCGGGGCGCCCCCTCGCGGTTGCACCGTGTTGGGTCATAGTTATCAAACTGCTGACATGAGGAGTTTTCCCATTATATTTTGGAGTGGCCTATGGCACGGGTTTTGGTTTCATGGGGCTTGACACCGGCTGTGCGTTGTCTTTTTTGTGGCAAAGTAGGACATAACGTCCGGCACAAATCCCCGTAAGGGGGTTAACGTGAATAGCCCCACGTGGAACGTGGGGAATCCGTGCCAGCTGACAACCCTCTCCCCCAAAGGCCTCGGGCAATCTCGCAGAGATTGCCCGAGGCCTTTGGGATTTAATAGATTCTTGTCCGTCTCAATCCGTAGGTTGTACCTACGGCTACCATTGTTGCCCCCCT
>DATLAJ010000024.1 GCA_035527515.1 bacterium | reverse complement strand
TCACAGTGCTTGACCCGGAACGTGAAAGAGAGGAACCACTTCTGGACCTTGAGGATCTTCTTCTCAGAGTTCTCATCGAAGATCTTCCAGATGTCGTCGCCCCACTCTGCTCGCCCCACCTTGAGCAGTTCCTCAAGGAAGCCCTTTAAGTCAGGCGAAAGATTGAACCTCGCGCCGATCCGCGCCACCATGGCGTCGGCGTCGGTCCCCTTGATCTCGAGGTCGTAGTGGGTGAGGTTAAACATCCTTGCCCCCTACCTTGCCCTTGATGAATCGATGGATCAGGGCGTAGGAGCCGAGGGACACGAACATGATCAGCGCCTCCAGCCCGGCCCGGATGGCCTCGGCAGAGTTGGGATCGATGTCGATGCCCATGTTGACGGCGAACCCGACGAGGACAGCAATAGCTGCAGCTGCCAGGCGGGTGGAGATCCGTCCGAACGTAGTGGTGAGAAATGCTTCCATGATGCTCTCCCTTAGTCTGCGTAGGCCAGGTCAACTCCCTGGACCGCACAGTGAACGGTGGTGATGGCGCTGGTGTTGCTTGCGGCGAGGAACCGCACAATGAACTTGTCGAGGTAGTTGAGCACGATGGGGGCACCCATCTCGTCGAAGTTCCACCGGGCACTCATCTGCTCGTTGGTGGAGGCGGCCCACTTCAGCCACTGGATGTTGAACATCAGGTGGGCGAAGTCGCCGTTGTCCTTGATCGGGTGGTGGTGGTTGAGGACCTCCTCAGTCGAGGTCAGTGTGTCCTCGTTGTACCGGCTGACCACGAACGAGATTCCGCCCGTCAGTGCCGTGCGAGAGGCGAACTCCTCAATCTCGAAACTCTTGGCGTCCACCATGGACCAGATCATCCGGTGGATATGCCACTTGTGGCCGATGGGTGGCGTGACGTAATAGTCCAACTGGGCCGCGTGTGTCGCGACCATGTTGACGGTAGCGTCGTTTCCGGCCGATCCAACGAAGTGGCTGAAGACGCGGGGGACCTTGCCTGTGATGGGCAGTAGGTTGGGCATGGTTCTTCCTTTAGGTTGCGTAGTGGTGACTGATACCGCTTGCTGTCCAGTAGCCTTCGTAGAGTGCGCTGGTGTCGCTGTCCGCGAGGTACCGGACGATCAGCTTGTCCCCGTAGCGCAGGACCAGGGGGGCGCCGAACATCTGCTCGAAACGAAGGATGGCGCCGACCCTTTCGTTCTCAGGGAACTTGAAGATGGGATGCTCTTCCCACGTGACGTCGAAACCGCATACGGCGAAGTCGCCGTTGTTCTGGATGGGCAGGCCGTAGTTGAGAACCTGCTCCACCCCGGCGCGGCTCACCACGATACTGATCCCGCCATTGAGGGCGAAGTCCACACCGAACTGCTCGACCTCCATCAGGTTCTCGGCCTCGTAGGAGCAGAGCAGCTTCCGGACCTCCCACACCTCTCCCACGGGGGGGGTGACGTAGTAGTCCGTTTCGGCTACGTGCGGGTCCATCGTGGTCATCCAGGGCGCATCGTTCCCGCCAGTACCCAGGAAGTGGTTGAATACCCGGGGCAGCTTGCCCGTGCTCTTCTGGTATGTCATTCTTCCCAGCTTGTCGGGGGTCTTCCAAACACCAGATATCGTGTATCGATGTGAACGAAGGTGGGATAGCAACCTACCCCACCAAACTGATTGAGCCCATCGAGGAGCGCGATGTCTGCCCACTCGGAGGGGTCTCCATCCCTGAAACTCAGGTCCAACGCATTGAAGGCTACGTGGAGGGACCGCTTCGCTCCGCCGACCGCTTTGTTATGGACCGGGTCGCGATACCCAGAGTGTACGGTACAGGGGCCAAACTCTCGTCTGAGTACTTCCGCGTACCGAAGTGTGGGAATGATGTTGGTCCATATTGAGGCAGGGGGAAGGGCCCTGGGGCAGATCTCAGCAGCCGTGAAGTGGGTGATGAGCCGGCCCTCGAGAAGCTCTTGGAGATCATCATGGGTCACAGACACATCCTCAGGAGAAGGGACAGGATCAACACGAGGAGCCACGACAGGGCCATCCAAGCCCCAACGCTCATAAGGGCTTCTCTCCATGACTCGAACATTCCAGGGGATCTTTTCATTCCCCGCCTCCGCCTTCCAGTCCGGGAAGGTGGTCTTGCTCACCATGCCGGCTCCATAAAAATACGGACTGAAAAGGTTGACGCTCTCCTGGCGGAACCTCTCTATCTCTGGATACGCCAGTTGCCTGCGAAGACCCTCCAACGCATGATCCCCCGCACTCACCGTCGATCTCGCCATTCATGCCCCCCTCCTTTTGTCACCAAAAGTACCCACTTCTCCTGACACATGCGCGGGGGGATTCGAACCCCGGGTTGCGACCCCTGCCCGGCCTGGGTTGTGGGTTGTCCCCGCCCAAACCACTCGCGCACTCACTGTAGAAGTCTTAAGCAGTTCTAAACAAACAGCACAAACGACGGACTCTAGAGTCTGTAGTAACTCTAAAAGAACTCCTTACAAATATACAGCCGTTTTCACAACTCGCAATACCCTTGAAGTTTCTGTTGCGTCGGCGCAACATGTGCGGATCAGGGCTAATACCGCACAAAACGTGCTATTCTGTGCCTAAACCTGCCTAAGCACCGCTATAGTGAGCTTTAAGTACACCACGCCATAGCTCAGCCCCCCTGGGCTATACTATAATAGCGCCAACCCCTGTTATAGCCTCCGCATAAGAGACCCGACCGGGTACGATCATGCCATTAAGGGGCACAATCATGCACCTTACGTCACGTTCTTCCCGATAGCTGGGCCCGTGACGGGAAAAGGGGGACGAAAAATCTGGAGAAGGAGGTATAGATAGGATTCAGTTCCGCCGGCTCGCCGATGCTACCCCTCCCTCCTCTAGACCGCGCCCCCGCCAACCTAGCGCGAGGCCAAATCGGGCTGTTTTGCTCATTAGTGCGCATGCGCGGCCATGATGCGATCCATACTATGCATGGGCCCCCGTCTTCCTTATGCTTCTTATGCATTGCATTGGCCATGGGATGGGGTCCAGCGGCAATTGGAGCATGTAGACCACCCGTCACCGATTCCCGATTTCGCCCCTCAGATCTTCAATGTTTACGGGCCTTTCCGGGGTTTACAGTGTTTAGACCACCGTCTCTCGCCTACGCGGGATTCCTCTTCTACCCCTTGACAAACTTTTTTTTCATATAGATTGGATTCATGCGGCAACAAAAAGGGCCGCGAGGTTCACCGACAAAACGAGGCGAAAAACCATGGCGAAACAGGGCAAGTTCAGCGAAGCTGAAACGGGTAGCATCGAGGCCTCCGCACAGGGGTGCGGTTTGAATGC
Source organism: bacterium (assembly GCA_035527515.1). Taxonomy (NCBI): domain Bacteria; species bacterium. Next base: position 625 of record DATLAJ010000024.1, on the reverse strand, counting down.
TCCCACGCTGGACGAAGTGAACCCGACAGGGAAGTATCAGCCTTCGAACGATCCGGCCCTTTGGCCCAGTAAGACCGCACGCAAGGAGAGCGCGATGAAAGAGACTACGCAGGGCACCGAACTCAGCGCCGAGACGCTGGGCAGATACGAGGCGAACACCCATTACACCGTGCGCGACAGCGTGCGGGATTTGAGAGCCATCGCGAACTGGGAAAGCTGCCCGGAGGGCATCGCAAGCTGCATCAGGATTCTGGCCACGAACATTCAGACCGCGCACGAGGGGGGCATCACTGCCCGGAAGATGCTCGCAGACATCGAAGCACGCACACAGGAGAGCGGGCGCGACAGGATTGACCCCTCGAACGACATCGCTGGCGAGGCCGACACGTTCACGCAGGCGATATCAGAGTTCCTGCGCGAGTATATCGCCGAGAACCCCGACGACCTGGTGGCGATTGATCTAGAAATTCAGGCTGTAAGCCTGGGTCGCAATGCACGCCGCATCTGATAAACCACGCACAGGAGAGCGCACGATGAAACAGACCAAGAAGCTGTCAACGGCGACACAGTCGAAGCATGCCAGCAAAGCTGCCGCAACCTACGGTTGGACCGGCGGAGCATTCCT
>DATLAJ010000023.1 GCA_035527515.1 bacterium | reverse complement strand
CGGCGATGAGCGCTGCCGCGAATAGCCCTGCTCTGCTGCCGAACAGGCGTCTGCCGAGCGCCCAGACCAGCGGCACTATTGCGGTCCCGAGAAGCGCAGCCCACAGCCTGACCCAGAACTCCGACTGGCCGAGAAGGTCCCAGTAGTGAGCGACAACGAAAGGAAGTGGGGCGGAGGTCGTAAGCGACTGCGGTAGCTGCGCTAGGTTCTTGGAGAGAATAACTGTGGCCGCCTCGTCGTACCAAAGTGAGAGGTGCCCGAGATGATATAGCCTGAGGGCAGCCGCGATGAGCGTGATTAGCAGGAGCGGCAAGCGAGCATTCATTGGCACTTTGGCGTCGGCGCTGGACGCGGTGCGTGCTTGGCGAGGCAGCGGTCTCAAGACGGCGGACCCGCGGAGTACTCTGACTGGCAGCAGCCGGCGCAGGCGGGGAAGATGCCGGCGTCCTTGAGCATCTGGCGAAACCGCATCATTTTGGGGGCAGTCCAAAGCTCTTTCAGGCTGCTCTCGCGCAGGTTGCCCACCCACTGGTTGAAACAGATGAGAACATCTCCGTAGGCGGAGATAAATACCTTCGACCACGGCATATAGCACACGTAACGGGCGAGGTTGAGACGTCCCTTGTGGAAATCGACAAGCTCTTGCCGGGGGATGCCCTGAGGCGAGAGCCGGAGCTGAACTGGGGACGCAGCCGCCCGTTCTTCGAGCGAACGCAGCGTCGAATCGAGCAGCTCTTCGTCCAGCTTCTCCGGGACGGCCGGCGTGTTTGCCCACGCCCGTATCCGGTCAACGTTCTCGAGCCGGGCCAAGCGGCAGTAGAAGTCCAGGGCGCTGTTCATCGTCAGCAGGTTGCAGATGTCGGCGCCGAGCCTATTTGCGAGGTCAAACATGTAGCCAAGGTGGGGAAGGGTCTTGTGCGTTATGACAGTCTTGAGGTTGATCAGCGGGTATCTCTTCCCCCTTCTGTCGCGGTAGTAACGGAGCATTTCCAGCGTCCTTATGGCCTTCGCATAAGAGCCTCTCGTGCCGGTTATTTCGTCGTGCAGGGCCTCGTCACCGTGAATGGAGACTCCGACGAGGATAAGTCCCTTACGGCCAAGTGCGCCCGCGCCTAGCTCCACCAGCCTCCTCGCCTTGTCCTCGTCCACCAAAGTCCCGTTGGTGATGACGTGCGTGGGGTTGCGGGACGAGGCGGCCGTCAGAATGTCCATGATATCATGTCGCACGAACGGCTCGCCGCCGCTGAACGACAGAAGCGAGTATCTCGGGACCTGCTGGATGATGCCCCTGATCTCGTCAAGGCTCAGCTCAACGAGCGTTTTCACGGCCTTGAGATTCTGCTCGAAAAAGTCAGTGAACTGACACATCTCGCATCTCAGGTTGCAGCGATAAGTAACCTCAAAAAACGCCTGAAGCGGCGGGAGCGCCTTCTTCGGCGAGAGGTAGTATGGCAGCTTGGCGTATAGCCCTATGAGCCTGCGATATAGATCGGAATAACTCTTAACTTTCATAGGACCACAGCATCAACCAGGCTCTTGCTAGATGATCACTCGAACAATGTGTTGTTTGCGCCTCGAGCTCTCTTAGCTTTAGGAGCTTTCTTGAACGTAACGTTCGTTCGCTTAAGCGGCGGGCAGTCAACGCCCTTGCCGCACATCAGGTCCTCAACGGTGAGTATCTGGATACGGGGATAGCGCTTCTGCCAGGTTGGCGACTCATAGAAGCCAGCACTCAGCGCCTCGTCCGTCATGCCCTTGGTAGGCCGCAACATCGTGATCAGCACGCCGATTTGGGCGCCCTCTCGCTCAACCACACCGCGCAGGTCCCGAATGTGTGAGACGGTTACTTGCCCGGCCTTCACCGAGAAGATAATCTGTTTGGTCTTGCCGGCCCTTGCCTCGTCGTGAAAGTAGAGCCGCCCGTCGATGCCCCTGTCAGCACCCTTTTTCTCCTCCACGGGCCTTGCCCCAACCAGGCCGAGCGCCCACCACTGAAACTGATACGGGTTCTCCTTCGCAAGCGCCATCGCGCCCGAAATGGAGACCGGCTCGCCGATGACCTGATAGTCAACCTCGTCGCCAAACGTATCGCGAAGACGATATTTGATCAGAGTAACCGCCAAATGCGTTATGTCGATTCCTATCCAACGTCGATTCAGGCGTTGTGCCGCCGCAACGGTTGTCCCGCACCCACAGAACGGGTCCAGCACCACATCGCCCTCGTTACTGCTCGCCTTGATAACGCGCTCGAGAAGCGACTCAGGCTTCTGTGTCGGATACCCGAGGCGTTCTCTGCCAGTTTTCGTCATCCTGATGTCCGTCCAGATATTCTGGACGGGCTTGCCTTTTCGCTCATCAAGAAACGACTTCACGTAGGGCCTCCCACGCGAACTGTAGTAGATACGGCCCTCGGACTCTAGAAGGTCGATCTTCTCCTGGCTGAAACGCCAGTGGGTGCCTTTCGGAGGCTCCAGGAGTTTTCCTCGAAAGACACGTGGGGGCCCAGGGCCCGCGGCGGTCATCGTATTGGCCCAGAAGAGCCGCCCCCTCTTCTCATCTTCATAGCGATATCGCTCTTTGACGTAATCCTCACCGTACGGGATGAACTGTGTCTGCCATTGATACCGATCCGTCTTGGTGTAGAAGAGAAGTATATCAGCAACACGTCCCCATCTACGAGCGTCGCTATGTGCCCCGGTTCGCTGCCACACTACCTCGTTGCGGAAGTTCTTGGGGCCGAATACGGCGTCCATCAGAAGCCTCAGGTAATGGCCAGCCGTCGGATCGCAGTGCAAATAGACGCTGCCGGTTGGCCTCAGGACCCGATGTAGCTCAACGAGGCGCGGCGCCATCATCGTTACGTAGGCCATCATGTCGCTGCTGCCAAGAAGCCTCCTGAAAGCCTGCATCGCCTCCGATACGCTACCTCCCGCCTCAGCTACGTCCTCGTAGGTTTCGGCAGCCTGAAGGTCCCAGTGCCAGGTATCCTTGAAAGCCCTTATCTGCGCGGCCGAGTCGGTCCCGTTCTTTTCGGCAAAGAGCACGTTGTAGGTCTGGTTACTGTTGAACGGCGGGTCAAGATAGATCAGGTCAACGGACTCGCCTTTCACGTGCAGCCTTAGAACGTCCAGATTGTCGCCGTAGTAAAGGAGATTCTGTCCCTGCACCGTCCCCATCTCACGTCTCAAGCGTTATCCGTCTCAGCGCACTTCGAAAGACTCGTCATAGCCCACGTATCTTGTCATATCATAGCGCAAAATACCAATGTCAAGTGCTTTCTCAGGCTTATCTGCATGGGACGAATATCGTTGTTTTAGGCAGATGTTGATTGTGGACGTATCCCCACCCTTCCGCTACACAGAGGAGTTTAAGCTCCCAGTCGATGCATACCCGGCGGCCTAGCGTCCACCAGCAATAGCCCCGGCTGCGCAGCAAGGCGTCCAGCACATCCCGTATCTTCTGGTCCCCGTGCGTGGAGTAGGTTATCGTCATGATGGTTGGTTTAACGCAATCCATCGTTATTACCTCGCGGCCGTAGGTATCAGTGTATGTGAACACCTCACAGTCTGGCGGGTCCAGCTCTCGGTTGACGGGGCACATCGGGTAAAACACTGCGCCGGTATCGCTCAGTATCGAGCGAATCAGAGCTTCTAGCTCCACACCCTTGACCGATATGTTGCACGAGCGTTCGACAGAGTCGTCTGCGCTCCCAGCAAACAACAGACCCTGGCTCGCAATCAGAACCGCCAAGACCGCCAGTATCCACAAACAGTGCCTTCCTCTCATCTCTGTTTCTCCGTTTCCGAATTGATTAGCTGGTCAAGCTCGCTCCGTTTGAACCGCAGCCGCCCCGCATATCGATGAACGAATTTCTGGGGAATAATCCCCAATCGAATATGCCGATAGAGCACCTTGACATTTGACAATCCCAAGTGTTCGGTCGCCTGACTAGAGTTGATCCATACTTCATGTCGATCCACATTCTTCATTCTGAGTGCCTATCTATATACTAATATGGTTCCTGTGGTATTCAATGTCAAGTGCTTTAGGTGTCACGTTGCGAACAGGACTTCTCCGTTCATCTGCTCGGGAATCTCAAGCCCAAGCATCTTGAGCACAGTGGGAGCGATGTCTGCAAGCTTCCCCCGCTCAATTAGAGGTCCGCAATCATCGCCCACCACCACACATGGAACCGGGTTTGTGGTGTGCGCCGTGTGAGGTGAGTTGGTCTGCTTGTCCCACATCTTCTCCGCGTTGCCGTGGTCAGCCGTGATGATCGCACATCCGCCGACCGAGAGCGTCGCCTTGACCACCTCGCCAACACACTCGTCAACGACCTCCACCGCCTTGACCGCCGCGGCCATGACGCCCGTGTGTCCGACCATGTCGGCGTTGGCGAAGTTCACGACCACAAAGGCATATTGCCGCGATAGTATGTGATTGATTACGATGTCCTTCACCTCGTAGGCGCTCATCTCGGGCTTAAGATCGTAAGTCGGAACAGAAGGTGAGGGGATTAATGCCCTGTCCTCGTGCTCAAAAGGCTCCTCAACACCACCGTTGAAGAAAAACGTCACATGGGCATACTTCTCCGTCTCCGCCGTATGAAACTGCTTCTTGCCGGCCGCCTCGATCTCAGCTCCCAAGACACGCTCGAGCTTCTGAGCCGGAAACGCAACGCCCACAATCCCCACCTCGTTGAACTCCTCCTTGTAATCAGTCATGCAGACGAAGCTCGAGAGCTTCGGGAACCGTTCCCGCTCAAACCGATCAAAGCCGGCATCGATGAGCGCCGCCGTTATCTCCCTCGCCCTGTCTGCCCTGAAATTGGCAAAAGCACAGACGTCGCCGTCTCGCATTGTGCCCACCGGCTCGCCATTACTATCAACGATGACGGTCGGGAGCAGGAACTCATCCACCTCGCCCCGGCCGTAGCCAAGCCGAACCGCTTCCTCCGCACTCGAGGCGGTCAACCCCTTGCCGAGAACCATCGCGTTGTAGGCCTTCTCTACCCGCGCCCAACGGTTGTCGCGGTCCATTCCATAATACCGGCCCCCGACGCTCGCAATCCTGGCATCCTCGTACCCCTTCAAACACCGCTGGGTCTGCTCAATGAACTTGAGAGCGCTCTGAGGCGGCGTGTCGCGACCATCCAGAAAACAGTGCACAAACACCTGTCCTACGCCTCGCTCCTTGAACAGCTTGATCAGGGCGTGAAGGTGATCTATATGCGCATGAACGCCGCCATCCGAGAGCAGCCCCAATATGTGAACCGGCGAGCTGTTCTCCTTGGCCTTCTCGGCCGACTGAACGAGCGCCTCGTTCTCGAAGAATGACCCGTCGCGTATCGCTTTGGATATCCGCACGAGCTCCTGATAGACGATTCTGCCAGTGCCGAGATTCAGATGGCCTACCTCGGAGTTGCCCATCTGGCCTTCTGGGAGGCCCACGGCCTCGCCCGATGCCTGCAACGTCGTGCATGGGTATTCCCTGCAAAGCCGGTCGAAGTTGGGCGTGTTGGCCTGATACACGGCGTTATACTCCTTCACGTCGCTCAGACCCCAACCATCCATAATTACCACAACCGCTAGCTTCTTTCGCTGCATCCCTCTCCCCTGACAGCATCAAGTTAGATTTTCGGCCACAATAGCATACCCGCCGACCATGTTCCAACATAGGTTGTAGGACTTAGGTTGGTTCGGAGAGGGGGGGATTCGAACCCCCGAGACGGTATTCGCCGCCTACACGATTTCCAATCGTGCTCCTTCGGCCTCTCGGACACCTCTCCCAAATGAGCTCAACCACCGAAAGACCCTGGATGATAGGTCTCCGACCGCGGTATCGAGCACGCGCGTCCAAATACTTGGCGGAGAGAGAGGGATTCGAACCCCCGGTGCGGTTTAAGCCGCACAGCCGATTTCGAGTCGGCCCCGTTCGACCTCTCCGGCATCTCTCCACAACCAAAAGTAAGCCATTGAGAAAACCCCTGCAACTGGTTTCGGCGTCTGCATCAATCCCAACACCAGACCACAGTAAGCGCAGAACTTGCTCAAACGCTTCGCTCGCATATAATCTTAGACGCTATCGCTTAGCGAAAAGAGCTTTGCTTTAGGCCTCAGGGCCGGCAGGTTAGTCGAGGATTTCGCCGCAATGAACGCTCAAGGATGCTCAGTCTGGTGAATACGAAGTTGGGCAAGAGGGCCGGCAGGTCAAGCGCTCAGACCCCGTTTGGCAAGCAGCAAGGTTTGATAAACCGGCCGGTCTTGGTTTGGGGTCTTTTGGCCATATATTGTGGGCTGGTGTTCATCGGCTCGTCCATCTCTAACGTGCCCGAGGAGCTTGGCGAGGTCCCTGACTACGTCCTGCACTTCTTTGAGTATTTCATAATGGGCCTCTTGGCCAACATGGCCTTCAGAACAAAGCCGCTTCTGTTCAGCGTCAAGATGGCGTCTATCATCGCCGCTCTTTTCTGTCTCACCTACGGCGTGAGCGATGAGTTTCACCAATACTTCGTGCAGGGCAGATTCGCGAGTCTCTCGGACATAGGCTCGGACCTCGCCGGGGCGGCCGTCGCCCAGCTCGTTGCCCTTCTCATCTGGCGTGTCAGGACACCCAGAAAGAGACGCGAGCGTTGAAGGTCCTGCTCGTCCAAGCCTACTTGGGCCGCCTCGAGCCTCCCATATTCCCAGCGGGGCTTAACGCGCTGGGACGTTATCTTGCCCTGACAACCAAACACAGCATCTCGGTGCTCGACATGAACGTCGAAGAGGACCCATACCGAGCACTTGATCAGGCCCTTCTCGAGCAAGGTCCGGACGTGGTCGGGCTCTCTTTGCGAAACGTCGATACAACGCAATACCGAGACCGCTTCTACTACTTCGCCGAGGTCCCCAAGACAGTCAAGGCCATAAAACATAAGAGGCCGAGCTTGCCTTTAGTAATGGGCGGGCCGGGCTTTTCAATCTATGCTCGTGAGATTATGCAGGCCGTAGATGCCATTGACTTCGGGGTGGTCTCCGAGGGTGAGCGAACATTTGCCTCGCTTCTCGAGAGCCTCGATGACCCGCGCTCTGTCCCCGGGATTCTCTTCCGCAAAAACGGACTGATCGAAAGCACCGGCCCCGGAGAGCTGTTCGACCTATCCGGCTATCCGAACGAGGCGCCGTTCGTTGTATCTCCCAAGCCATATCTGGAGGTCCCATTCTCCATGGGAGTGGAGAGCTCCCGCGGCTGCGCACAGAAGTGCACTTATTGCGTATATCCTTTCCTGAACGGGCCCGGGGTGAGGCTGAGAGAGCCAATGAAGGTCGTTGACGAGGTCAAGACGCTGATTGAGCAGCATGGGCTCAAGACGTTCCAGTTCATCGCCCCGGTCTTCAATATCCCTCCCGCTCACTGTGAGGCGATTTGCAGTGAGATGGTCCGGCGTGGCCTCGGCAGGAGAGCGCGTTGGATCGCGTGGTTCTCGGAGCGTTTCCTGAGCAAGGAACAGTGGGACCTTGCGCTCGAGGCGGGGTGTGCGGAGTTTGCGTTTTCCCCGGACGCTCTGACTGACTCGGTTCTGGCCAAAATGGGGAAGGTCTCCAGGCAGAAAGATATTGAGAGGACTTTCCAGATGGCCCAACAGGACGCCCGCGCCTCAGTTTCCTACAATTTTTTCATAAGCCCCCCTGGTGAGAGGTGGAGTGATTTTTTCAAGCTGCTCAGGTTTTTCGTAGGCTCGAAGCTCAAGCTGCGCTCTCGTTGTAGGGTTTTTGCGAGTTACATTAGGATTGAGCCGCACACCGCAGTTCACAAGGTTGCGGTCCGTGAGGGGGTATTGTCGGCGGATGATGTGCTTCTGCCGGCGACGCAGAGCGGGTTAAGGCGCTTGTTTTACATGAACAAGCAGACGAGGCTTTGGGGAAATCTCTTCGGCGCAATCTACGCCTTCAAGAAAATGTTGAGGCGTTTGCTTGGGAGGGAGACTGGTGTCTGACCGGGCAAAGCTTGAGCTTGAGATTGCTCGTTTGGCCGAGGAGATAGCGCAGCTCTTCGTTTCGAGGCAACTCACGCTGGCGGTTGCTGAGTCATGCACCGGCGGCCTGATTGCACACTCGTTGACGAATGTGCCCGGCAGTTCACGGTTTTTCCTGGCTGGCCTCTGCGTCTATGGCGTTGAGGCAAAGGTGAACGTGCTCGGTGTGCCTCGCGAGCTCATTCAGCGGCACAGCGTGGTCAGCCCCGAGGTGGCAAAAAGGATGGCCGAGCGAGTGATGCAGTTGTGCGGCTCTGACGTGGGTTTGGGCACGACGGGGCTTGCGGGCCCGGCGACGGGGACAGAGAAGCTAGAAGTGGGCACAGTGTTTATAGCCACGGCGACCAAGACGGCGACCGTGGCGCATCGGTTCCACTACCACTCAGACCGCGTCGGGACGAAGCTATCTGCCGCCATCGACGCGCTGTGCTTGATTCGCTACGCTGTCCTCAAGTAGGATTGCATCGACTGGGGGCGTCAGCTGGTTGCACAGAAAGGCAAAAGATGGGTAGGCGATGTCGGGCGTTGCCGCTGCTTTGAAGATAGCGGAGGATAAACCATGAAGCTGCGCGTGTTGGGCTGCTATGGAGGCGTTACTCAATATCATAGGGTAACCGGCTTTCTCGTCAACGACCACATCCTCCTGGATGCTGGCTCGGCCGCTGAGTCGCTTCCCCTCGAGGCGCAAAGGCGCATCGACGCCGCGGTAATCAGCCACTCGCATCTCGATCACTGCGCCAGCCTCGCTTTCTTGACGGACAACATCTTTGCTGACGCCAAGGCGCCTCTTAGGATCATAGCGACTTTGGAGACCGCCGACGCAATTCAGCGCCATCTCCTCAACGGCACCATGTGGCCTGACTTCACGGCCATCAAGCGGACTGGAAGTTCGGTGGCGGTGATTGAGACCCTCAGGCCCGGGGAGCCCAAGAGGGTCGGCGAGCTCGTCGTAACCCCCTTCAGCGTCGAACACAGCGTTCCGACGGTTGGCTTCGTCATCTCTGAGGGCAGAAACGCTATGCTCTACTCCGCCGATACGCGAGAGATCGGCCCCATCATCCAACGCGCTCGCGAAACCGAGAACCTAAAGCTCGTGCTCATCGAGGCATCCTTCCCCAACAAGTTGAGGGAGTTGGCCAGCAAGACCGGTCATCTCGTCCCGGAGCAGCTTGAGGGTCTTGTCTCGTTGGTTGGGAAGGATGTTCCTATACGATTGTTCCACATGAAGCCCGGTTACGTGGAGCGGATTGCGAGGGAGGCTGCTGCGCTCGGTGGGGACGTAGCACTACTTGAACAGGGCGAGGTCATTGAGTTCTGACAAGGGGCCATGCAAGGTGCGATACGGGAACGTGAGCGGCGTAGAGGTGTTTATCGGTCATGTGGTTTAAGAAACGAAAGGGCATCCAAAGGCCAGCCCAGGGCACGAAGATCGAGATGCCCGATGGGATGTGGCTCAAGTGCCCCGGCTGCGGCGAGATCGTTTATAGGCGAGAGGTTCAAGATAACCTCAAGGTCTGCCCCAAGTGCAACTACCACTTCAAGCTCACCGCCACGGAACGCTGCCACCTCATCTTTGACAACGGTGAATACACCGAGGTTGACGCGGAGCTTTATCCGACCGACCCACTGAAGTTCGTGGACAGCAAGAAATACAGGGACCGGCTCAGGGAAAATCAGGCCAAGACCAACATGGCAGATGCCGTCCTGAATGCTCGAGGCAAGATAGGAGGATTGCCGGTGATGGTCTCAGCGATGGACTTCAGGTTCATGGGGGGCAGTATGGGCTCGGTCGTAGGCGAGAAGGTTACACGAGGCTTCGAGCGAGCCGGCAAGAAAAACATCCCCATGATCACCATCGCAAGCACCGGAGGTGCAAGGATGCAGGAGGGCATGCTCTCCCTGATGCAAATGGCCAAGACATCCCAGGCAGCGGCAAGGTTCGGCCTAACGGGCAACCTCTTCATCTCGGTTCTGGCCGATCCATCAACAGCCGGCGTCATGGCCTCCTTCGCAATGCTTGGAGATATAATTGTCGCGGAGCCAAAGGCGCTGGTCGGCTTCGCGGGGCCACGCGTGATAAAGGAGACCATCGGCGAGGAGCTCCCGGAAGGCTTCCAGAGCGCGGAGTTCGTCCAGGAACATGGCTTTATCGACATCGTAGTGGAACGCAAACGCCTCAAACAAGTGCTTGGGGACTTGCTCACGTTCTTCGCGCCGGACCAAAGGGTGAGTCCCGACGAAGGAGCGAAAGAGGCCGCTCCGACCGCACAAAAAGTCCCCGCAACCCCAAAGCAGACGATTGAGCTGCCAGATTAGAACCCCAAGGCTAATCCATCCCAAGGGGCGTTTGGGCTGGGCGCGGGACATCTCTTTCGCTTGTCTAACGCTGGTTTCATTCCTGTTCCTATGCCCTCAGGCCCGCGCACAGGAAAAGATCTTCTCGGCGGCAGAAGAGACACAGAAGAAACTGATGGAAATGGTCAAGAAAGAGGACACCGTCCAGGTCTATGCGGTCCACCAGCACTATGACGCCAAAACGGGCGTCGCAACGCTCGAGGGCGACGTCGATATCCGCTTCGGCGAGATCAGGCTGCGAGCCGACAAGATAACCTTCAACAGGCAAACCATGGAGACCGTAGCGACCGGCAACATCATCCTTGAGTACCAGAAGAGTAGGATCGTCGGGGACAAGCTCGAGATGAACCTCGGAACGCGCCTCGGGAAGGTGTATTCGGCGGAGGCATACCTGGAGCCGTCATACTTCCTCAAGGCCCGCGAGCTTGACCGCTTCAAGCTCGACAGATATAGAGTATATGACGCGACGTTTTCGTCCTGCTCGCAAGAGGTGCCGGATTGGTCCTTCAAGATGAAGCGTGCGACCATCCATGTCGATAAGTACATCTACCTGCGCCGCGGCTCGATGTGGGTCAAGAAGTTCCCGGTGGCCTATCTGCCCTACTGGATATATCCGATCACGCCCGCGAGGACGACGGGATTCTTGATGCCCGAGGTCGGTAGCAGCTCGCTCTTGGGCAACTTCGTGAAGACCTCGTTCTTCTGGGCGACGACAGAGAACACGGACGCAACGTTTTCACTGGAGTGCTACGACGAGGGGACCTGCGCGCAGTCGCTAGAGTTCCGGTATGTGCTCTCGCCCACGTCGGGCGGCAACTTCTACGCCTACCATGCCTCCAAGAGGCCAGGCGAAGAGCCGGAGGAGACCACCACCATATTCAACAACCCCTCCGAGCGCTGGCGGCTCAAGTGGCAGCACACCCAAGACCTCAGCAAGGGCTTCAAGGCGACGGCGAACATCAACTACATCAGCGACAAGCAGTTTGGCGAGGATTATATATGGAACATCTATAACCGCCCCCAGGAGATCGTCTCGGAGGTCTCCTTGATCAAGAGCTGGTCGCAATACTACTTTTCAGCGAACGTGAAGCACGTGGAGGGCCTCGACAAAGACACCCACATAGACACCACCCTGCAAAAGCTGCCCGAGATCAGCTTCATGGGCATGAGGCGACCCATATCCCACACGCCTTTGTTCTATCAGTTCTCGCTTCAGGCCTCCCGCCTCACTCAGGAGTCCGGCTTCTGGAGCTACGCCACAGGCGTCGAGGTCCCGATCAAGAGGACGACTAACAGGTTCGATGTCTATCCCCAACTCATCTACCCCTTCAACATTGGCCGGTGGCTTTCGCTCACAGGCCGCGTGGGCCTCCGCACCACTTGGTATATCGATTCGGCGCTTGACCTGTCCGAGCTCGGCGTCGAGGGCCTGGGCAAGGTCAAGACCTACTCGTTCATCGCGGACAATTCGGAGCTCATGACCGGCCGCAAGGACGAAGACATATTCGACAAGGAGCGACCGTTCGAGAGAGTGGTGCGCCACGGCAATGACGTCAGGAGGGAGATATACGACTGTAGCCTGAGCTGTTCCGGGCCCGCTGTCCACAGAATCTTCTCCGTCTCAGGTTGGGGCAACATCGACAAGGTGGAACACCTCATCACGCCCTCTGTGAACTTCGATTATGTCCCCGCCGTCAACCAATCGCTGCTTTGCAGCATCGATCTCTCCGGCGACCGCTCAGGGCGCTACTACGACCTTACTTACGATGGCATGGATTATATCGGCATGATAACCCCCGGCCTGTGGGGAAGAAGCGCCACGACATACTCGCTCACTAACCGCCTCAGGGCCAAGATCGTGAAACCCGGCGACGATGGGCAGCCCAAGACCACATATCGAGACCTCCTCGAGCTCACTTTCCGACAGAGCTACGACTTCCGACAGGCAATGATTCTCAAAAAAGCCGAGCTCAACCCATACCGGATTGACTATAGCCCCTTCTCCGACGTTATGGCGTCAATGACTATGCGGCCGACCGAGACGCTCGATGCTAACCTCCAACTCAACTACAATCCGCACAAAAATCGCATCTCCAACTACACGCTAGCAGCCAACTACAATAAACAAAGCTGGCATGCATCGCTCCGCTACCGCTGCATCGACCTGTTCCGTCCGAGCACCGTTACGAGCTACGACGATAGTTCCTATGCCGACACCCGCTACCTCACCGCTGAGCTCGGATGTGCGCCTCACCCGAAGTGGGAGCTGAACACGACCGTCAACTACAACATTGCTGACAACCTCTTCAACCAGAACAACTACACCGTGGTGTATCACTCCCAGTGCTGGTCGCTCATGTTCTTTGCGGGTCAGGAATCAAAGGTAGCGTGGGAATACAAAAACGCCGCTTGGCAGGAGGCAACGCACCGCGACACGCAGTTCTCGTTATCGATAACCCTCAAAAATGTCGGCAGCAGCAAGGTCCCCTTCTTGTAGCGCCCAGCCGCCACGAGGCGATTACACGTCCGCCCAGCAGACATCGCGATCCGTAGCCGCGATCATCCCGTCCCTTCAGCGTGTTCTGATCTGCCGTGGCCAGTATCTCCACGGCCTTCTTAACGTAACCCTTCATCGTTTCTGCCTCGGCGAGCTCCTTCTCAATTGATTGTCGCTTGACAGCCGTGATGCTCCACCTTCTAGTTATCCGCAGATTAAGCAGACAGCCGTCGGCCAAAGCCTATGGTGTCGGACGATTGCCCAGAAGGGCGGAGGCGTGGAGGCAGAAGAGAGCGAGTGGCCTCGTCCACGAAATGTTTGGATGAACCCTGTTGCAGCTTTACATCGCTGATAGATACATGGCAGCTCACATGCAGACATCGCGGTTTGTAGGGGCGCTTCACGAAGCGCCCTTCTATGTTTTGATTTACATTCTTTTTGGGCGGTTCGTGAACCGCCCCTACAACGTCAATTCAACCTCATCTGTGGACAGTTGCGTTCATAATTCATGCTTCCAATGATGTGAAACAAGACGGGCGACATGGGAAATAGCTCGCCCGGCAGCCTGTCGGGGATAGACACTTCCTTGCTGTCCGCCTACGGAGTGGATGACGCAGTCCTGAAAGTGTGGCGCGAGGCGTTCCCGCGGCTGCTGCCGATTCAGTCGCGAGCGGTTGCCGAATTCGACCTGTTTTCTGGCCAGAACTTGCTCATCTTTGCGCCCACGTCGTCCGGCAAGACGTTCGTCGGAGAGATGGCAGCGGTGGCGGCCGCAAGAAAGAACAGACGAGCCTTCTACCTCCTGCCGCTCAAGTCCCTCGCCGAGGAGAAATTCGAGCAATTCCACAAGCGTTACAGCGCCTTGGGCCTCAAGATCGCCGTGTCATCGCGCGACAGAAAGGAGCACGACCGGGCGATCGAGAGGGGCGATTTCGACATCGCGATCATTGTCTTTGAGAAGATGGACTCACTTCTGATCTCGAAGCCGACGCTGCTTGCTGACATTGGCGTTATCATCATCGATGAGATGCAGATGTTGACGGACGCATCGCGCGGGCCGCGGCTCGAGCTTCTCCTGTCAAAGGTGTTGGCGTTCGCGAAGAGGACGCAGATCATCGGGCTGTCGGCGGTTCTCGCGAAGTCGGAGAGCATACGCGACTGGATCGGGGCGAGGCTGCTTCAGGATAACATGCGCCCGGTGGAGCTGCGCAAGGGCGTCTTCTGCAACGGCACGTTCTACTACGTGTTGCACAACGCGGGCACTCAGGGACAGGAGCGCTTCGAGGTCACCTTCTCCGGGTCGATGGGGCATGCTGCACTCAGCCTCGTTGAGCAGCTTGTCGGCCGCGATGAGCAGTGCATCGTCTTCTTGCGGGACAAGACCAGCACCGTAGAAATGGCCAGGATGTTTGCCAAACACACCATGCTGCCGCCTGCCGAGGCAGCGCTTGCCGAGCTTGTGGACCTTGCGGAGGCCTCGCCCTCGACGGAAGTGCTTACCTCGCTTCTATCAAGCGGCGTGGCCTTCCACAACGCGGACTTGGGCTACGCCCAGCGGCGGGCAATTGAGAACGGCTTCAGAAGAGGCGAGATCAGGGCGATTTTCTCCACAACAACCCTCGGCATGGGCATCAACCTTCCCGCCAAGAACGTCATAATCGACCACAAGCGCTGGCAGTTCTCCAAAGAGTTCCAGCAAATGCACCTCATCGATATCAGCAAGGGCGAATACGAGAACCTCGGCGGCCGGGCCGGCAGGCTCTCGCTTGAGCCTGACTTTGGGCGGTCCATCCTGATCACTTCGTCGGAATTCGAGGAGAAGAGGCTAAAGGACATCTACATCAACGGCGGCTTTGAGGAGGCAACGCCGACTCTCGCCAAGATGCCGCTTGAGGACATCGTCCTGAACCTCTGCGCCTCGCACATCGCCGGCACTGAGCAGGAGCTGGTTGAGTTTCTGCTAAAGACGTTCACGGGTCGGAATCTCTGGGCAAAGGAACAGACGCCAACGCCGCATGCAGCCAGGAACAGATTCCAAAACGTCCTCCACGACTCCCTAGAGTGCCTGCTGGCAAATCGACTGCTGACCCAGGCCGACCGCGGCTCTCTCGCCGCATCGGAGCTCGGCCACCTCGTCGCCAAGTCGTGCATCCTCGCCGAGACCGGGGCCACGCTCTCAGAATGGGCTAGTAAGAACCGAGGCTCAAAACTGTCCCCACTTGAGGCACTCCTTCTTCTTGCTCAGACAAAGGACGCACAGTCCGTTCACGTCCCGCTCGCCCGCTCCGAATGGCAAGATGACCGCTACCTGCACTGGTTGAGAGATGCCGCAACCCTCGAAGGCGTCCTTGAAAGACCCATCGTCGGCAAGCTCATCGACCAAGAGAAGAGGCCATCCTTCGAGCAAACGCGAGCCATCAAACGAGCACTCATCTTGCTGGACTGGATCAGCGAGGTCCCACTCGGCGAGATCGAGCAGAAGTTCTACCAGGCGTGGCCAGGGTTGGTCCAAAATGTGGGCGAGACCGACGCCTGGCTCTGCGAATCGCTGCTTGGAATATGCAGGCTTCTTAACTGGCCGGCCACGGCCCTCGAGGACTTCTCTTCGCTGGCCAAGCGGCTTAAGTTTGGGCTCCTCGACGACGCAATACCACTTTATGAACATATCACGGCTCATTGCACGCGTGCCATTGCCAGAAAGCTCGTTGACGGCGGCATAACGTCAGTCCAAAAAATCAGGGCAGCGTCGTTCGAGCGGCTATCGGAGCTAATCGGGCATCACACGGCCAAAAACCTCGCCTCAGCGCTGCACCTGAAGTCGCCGAAACCTGCCACGAAAGGCTCCGCATCGTCCGTTGAACGTCCCCGCGTGGCTGCCTCGAGCGATCAGATGCGCCGGGCGAGCACGCACGGTCTGATCATCGATACCCGGAACCTGTCCGTAACCTTCAGGGGCACCGAGATAACGCTTACGCGCAAGTGCTTCAATCTCCTTCTGGTGCTCGCAAGACACGCGCCCAATTTCGTCCACAAGGAGATCATATACCAGGCGCTCTGGGGACAGAGCCACCCCGATTCCTATCCCTACGAGAAGCAGATCAGCGACCACAAGACGAGGCTGAAGAAAGCCTTCGTGGAAGCTGCGAAACGCTCAACAGCCATCTCTGAACAAGAGGTCAAGGACCTCCTCGTCGCCAAGTATGGAGTCGGCTACCGGCTCGCCCTCCCGCAGGAGAACATACAAATCATTGAATAACCCGATCTCATCCGCGTCCGTTAACGCGGCCTCCGAAGCGTTCTTGGTCGTCCACTGGATTGCATTGTTAGAATCAGATACTCCTAAATCGCCTTTTCTAATCGCTCCGCTAACCAGATCTTGATGACTGATTGTCGAGTCACACCCAGACGCTTTGCCTCCTTATCCAATAGGCGGATCATCCATATAGGGAAATCGACATTTACCCTTTTCTGTTCTTGTCCAGGTCTCCTCGCTTTTGACAAATCGAGGTATTCAGAAACATCCTTGCCTTCATCAAATCGCTTATCAAGTTCATCAGCTTTCATAAAGATCAACCTCCTCCTTCCGAGAACATCGCACGGAAATAATCCTCGTCTTCTCGCCCCTATACGTAATAATTCCTGACCAGTGCCTTCCTAGAATCTTCCCGATCACCAAGCAACTTGCCTCGTCGCTCGTTTTTATAGGAACCTCAATTAAATCAGTGTCATCCCAAAGGGACCGGGCTTCGTAGAAGTCGATCCCATGTTTCTTCTGGTTGCTATCGCTCTTGACTGGGTCGAATTCCAATTCCATTGTATAATTACTATACCTTAATTATACCTGTTGTCAAGCGATCATTTTTTCCGATTCTAAATATGATCAGATTGATCCGTAAAGATGCAGGATGCTGACTTCCTGCCCGTATAAGGCGCTATCAGGTCTCCGGAGGGGATTACTCCGTCTAGCGGCATGAGCATTCGGAGGCAGCGAGGCACTCACAGGCCATCTCTGAACAAGAGGTCAGGGACCTCCTCGTCGCCAAGTATGGCGTCGGCTACCGGCTCGCCCTGCGCCGCGAAAGCATAAAAATCATAGAATAGTCAGAAGCCCCGGGCCAAATCGCCCGGTCGTTGATGATGTCCTACGCTTCGCCCGCGTCCTTGTTGGCGATCCTCTTCACGTCCTCCGATATCCGGAACACGACAATGAGCACCTCAAGCCATATCCGCGCAACTGTCACGTAAACGATGAAAATCAACGGCGAGATGATCAGCACCAAAACGCCTGCGCCGGTTGAGTGCGCGAACGCCACCCCGATGTAAAAGATCGATGCAATTGCTGAGCCAATAATCGCGAGCACAAATAGGAACTTGATTACTCTGGTCGTAATCAGCTCCGAGAATGAAAGGTCAAAAAGCGCCCCAAAGAACCCACGGTGTTGATTCATGCTGTTGCCTCCATTTGCTTGGTTGGTTATTCCACAGTTTGTTGCACAGTCTATATTATGCACGTGTTGTGTCCCGGTCAATGCCTGTTTTTACCCGATGTCCCTTCTATCAAAAGGTCGCTTTGAGGAAAGTGCAGCTGTGAGAACGTTCGCTTGCGCCAGAAGAAATAATCGATTAGCAGCGGCCGGCGGTAGATCAAGTCGTGCAGTCCGCTCTCGCTCATCTTGCGAACCGACTGAACCCGGGCCCTGGCGCGAAGCGTTGACCGGAGCGAGGCGAGCGCGCAGATAAGTGCCTTGGCCAGGGCAAATGCGTGCCGGGGCCTGCCCTTGGCGAAGAAGTAAAAAATGGTCCCCAGGTCCAGAAGAAGCCTCGACGGCAGGACTATGACCAGCGGCCACAGGCAGAAGTTCTTCACCATTAGTCTCCAGCTGTTTCGGTAGTTATAGAACGTCTTGAGAGGGCTGGAGTACGGAAGCGTCCCACCGCCAATGTGATAGGCTATCGCTTGGGGCACAGCTCTCACAGAAAAGCCCATAATATGCATCCGCCAGCAAAGGTCGATCTCCTCCTGATGCGCGAAGAACGCCTCGTCAAAGAGGCCGACGACATCAAGCACCGATCGCCTTAGCATCAAGGCCGCGCCTGAGGCCCAGAAGACCTCGCGCTCCTCGTCGTATTGACCCCGGTCCTTTTCGACCGTGTCGATAATTCGTCCCCTCAAGAATGGCACGCCGAACATGTCCAGGAACCCGCCCGACGAGCCAGCATACTCGAAGCAGCTGGGGTCTTGCGCGGAGAGTATCTTCGGCTGGCATGCCCCGAGCCGCGGATACCTCTGGAACGCGGCGACAAGACGCCTGACACAGTCCGCATCAACGTTTGTATCGTCGTTGACTATGAATATCAGGTCGGACTTCGTCCGCCGGACGCCCTCGTTGCAGCCGGCCGCAAAGCCTATGTTGTGCTCCTGGGGATACACGGCCACGTCGGGGAACCTCTGCTTAACGCGAGCGACAAGACCATCAGAAGGTCTGTTATCAATAATACAGACCTCGTCAGGCGGCACGCTCGATTGCTTCAACGAGGCGACG
Source organism: bacterium (assembly GCA_035527515.1). Classification (NCBI taxonomy): domain Bacteria; species bacterium. Next base: position 20,425 of record DATLAJ010000023.1, on the reverse strand, counting down.
CACGCCTCAAGGGGAGAGTCCGAGGCATACCGGACGACGATCGCGCAGACGCTCGGGCACTGGCTCATCAGCGGTCATCTTTGGGCCTTGAGGAGCCAACGACCGAGCCTTTTGAAGAGCTCGTCCCGGAGCCTGTGCCGACACGAAGCTGCGCCTCAACCAGCACGCCGGGCGCCACGTTGAGCGAGGGCGTGAATACCTCGCCCAAGAGTTTCCCTTGCCCACTCACATCGATGGCCTTTGTCGCCTTGATTGTGCCTTCTACAATGCCGCTAGAAAGAAGCTCACCAACATTGATTTCGCCCTTCAAGACGCCCGTATCGCCCACAACGAGCGTCCCATCGGAGATAATTGTCCCATCGAATATCCCGTCCAGTCGCACGATGCCGGAGAAGCGGAGCTCGCCCTTGAAGTTCGTGCCCTTGGCCAAGTAAGCATTGAGTTCCGTTTTCGATCCTGTGCCCATGATGTTAGCCCTTCAGTATTGACAAAAGCCTTTCGAGATCGTCTCCCGAATAATACTCGATCAGTATCTTACCGCTGCCTTTCTTGCTAGTTCTGATCACAACCTTCGTGCCCAGTGAGGCACATAGCTGCTCCTCGAGCGCGGCCAGCTCAGGCAATTGCTCGCGCGCGCGACTGGGCCTTCGCTCCGCCATCCGCCCCGCCATCGCCTCCGCCTGCCGAACCGAAAGGCCCCGCGAGATTATCATGTCCGCAAGCGCCCGCTGCGTGCTGCTGTCGCTGACCGCAAGAAGCGCCCGTGCGTGCCCCATCGAGACCTTACTGTCCAGAAGGTCGCTCTTGATGCTCTCCGGCAATGACAGAAGCCGCAGGTAGTTCGTGACGGAGCTCCTGTTCATCCCCACTATCTTTGCTATCTGCGCGTGCGAAAGCCCCGCCTCGTTCAGTAGCTTCTCAAACGCAAATGCGATCTCCAGAGCGTTTAAGTCAGCTCGCTGGATGTTCTCGACAAGCGCTGTCGCCAGAATATCGGAGCGCGACAAGTCCTTTACGATCGCAGGGATGCTGGAGAGCCCCGCCATCTGCGCTGCCCGCCAACGCCGCTCGCCGACTACTATCTCATACCCATCATCCGTTCTCCGAACAACTATCGGCTGAACGACTCCTCTGGCCTTGATGGATTCCGCAAGGTGCGCGAGCTTCTCCTTGTCAAAACGCTGTCTCGGCTGCAGGCTGTTTGGCGTCAGCAAATCAAGAGCGATCTCAACGAGCCCAGGCCGCATCGCCTCTCTACCCGACTCGCCGAGTATCGCCTCTAACCCTCGACCTAGCCGCTTTTCTTGCTTCACTTGTCAGAAACTCCTCTGTTAATTCTAAGAACGCCTGCGAACCTCGCGACGCAACATCATATAGCATGACCGGCTTGCCGTAACCCGGCGCCTCGGCGACACGCACGTTCCGGGGGATCACTGTCGAGAAAACCTTGTCTGGGAAGTGTTTTCTGACATCGGAGGCGACCTCCCTAGAGAGATTAGTCCTGGAATCGAACATCGTTAGCAGAAGCCCTGCTATCTCGATATCAAGGCCTAGCGTCTCCCGAAAGATGCGGACGGCCTCCAGCGTCCTGGACAGACCCTCAAGCGAGTAGTATTCGCACTGTAGCGGAATGATGATGCTGCTGGATGCGCAGATGGCGTTGACGGTGAGCATCCCGAGGGACGGGGGGCAATCGATGATGATATATGAAAACCGCTCGCGGGCAGTTGCTAAAGCCTCCCTAAGCCTAAACACACGCTTCTTATCGTTGACCAGTTCGATTTCTGCGGAGACGAGGTCTGTGTTTGCGGGCAGGACCGCGAGGTTTGTGACTGATGTTGAGCAGATGGCCTTGTGAAGGACTTCGGGCTTTAGAAGAACGTCGAAGACCGTGCTCTCGAGCTTTGCAGGCGTCAGGCCGAGGCTCATCGTCGCGTTTGCCTGGGGGTCCATATCTACAAGGAGTGTCTGCTGCTCAGCGAGAGCGAGGCCAGTGGCGAAGTTGACAGCGGTCGTCGTTTTACCAACGCCGCCCTTCTGATTGACTATTGCAATTGTTCTGCTCACACGCATCCCCGAACAATAGCGCAGATATGTTTCACGTGAAACATATCTCCCAACTGGCTAAGAGACCTCTGTCCGCAGATTACACAGATTACACAGATTAAAGGAAGAGTCGCTCGCAAGCACAGCCGGGCCGTGTGTTCTGAATGCAAGCCATCCTGTTATGGCTTCTTAGGTTGTGCCTCTAATCCGTTCAATCTGTGTAATCTGCGGACTCCCTCATACCATTTATCCACAACTACATAGCGAATCACAACACCAAAACTCTAACAAATCAATCGCTCAGCCAACTCGTCAAAACGATGGTATTCAAAACGAAGCGAACGAACGCCCTCCTCGAGCACGGTCTCTCGCATCTGGGCCGCCCCGTGGGCCAACTGGCCGTAAATGTCGAGCTGAGAATATCGCTCCGTGTGCTGATAGAGAACTACCTGGCCGGAGTCTGAGAGCACACTCCGGACCGCTCGCAGGAGCCTTCTGTTGAGTTTCAGCCCTCTCATGACCACCAGCTCGAACTCTCCTGACGGCTCGCGGGATGATGCGAACTCCAGGAAGCTGGCGCAGACCGGGCTATAGTTCGAGAGGCCTATCTCACGGCTCATCTTCTTAAGAAACGCTACCTTGCTAGGCGAGCTATCGACAGCCACCCAACCCGTCCGAGGCAAGACGATCGCCACCGCAACCGATGGGAATCCGCCTCCTGCACCGATATCGGCACACCATCGCGCCTCATCGACACCCTCCACCATGGAGACTGCGAGCGAATCGACCAACAGTTGCTCAATGATAGCCGACGCGCTCTTGAGGGAAGTCAACGAGGCGCCTCGTCTGTATTTGAGCACCAGCGCCACAAACTTGGCCAGCTTGGATAGCATGGTAGCGTCAAGCTGAAGCCCCATCTGCCCGGCCCGCCTGGATATTAGCTTCTCCGGATTCACAGCTCATATTATTCTGTTGTCAGCAACATTTGTAAACCATCCCTCGGATTATGGAGGGGACTCTGCATTGTAGGTAATGTTGCTCTTATGTCATGGGAACGGCAAAGGATGCCGCGCACGTTATGGTCTGTGACACGCGATGACTTGATGCCTCCTTAATCGCCCGGCGTAAGCGGTGGCAGTGGCATTCCTGTCGATTCTGGCAACGGATATCTGCTGGCTGGCTGGACGAGCGTGATGAGCGCACTCTGTGCATCGCCCCTCCTCATTTCGTTCGGTAGCCGATGTCGTCGCCCTGTGTCTCGGAGGCCGTCGTTGGCGTCTCGAGGCACTCGTTGGGGCCGGCGCTGATGCACCAAACATAAGAGCCCTTCAGCCTTCCGCCCTCGAATGCGCCAACGGAGACAAGATACTTATTCGCCCATGGGTCATCTACAACATACGGCAGATATGGCTGCTTCCAGCCTCGTGTTGAGCTGGCCATTGTGGATTCGGTCGCTACGGGGAAGTAAAACGGGCGTTCCCGCCCATTTTTCACTAGATGGAAGAACATATCGTCGCTGACGGTGCCCCACGTCTCCCAGGCTGGCTCATATAGGTCCGGCATGTCGCCCATGTTCCCATACAGGTAGTCAATGCACGGCTTCCGGTCAGGATCGTCGAACGGCAAGCAGTAGTATGGCCACTCGCCGGTGTCTTCGTGGAAGAGCAAGATTCCCGTTGAAATGTTCCGGCAGTCGCCGAGTGCCCGTGTCCTGATGCCCTCCTCCATATATGTGAACGTGAGGCTATAGAGAATCAAGATCATCCCGCCAGCAGCGGCGATGCCAGCAAGGCGCCACAGGAGCCCCAATCCTCTCTTCCGAAGCCACCAACGCAAGAAGAACAGAGGTATGAGCATCGCGGCGATTAGCACTTTGAGCACCGGGGCGCTAAGGCGCATGATCTCGCCTATTCTCGCTTTCGCTGTCATTGTCTCCGGCGACATCCTACATGGATTCAACATTGGGATTGAGCTCGAAATCCAACCGTCAATATAGAGAAAAGCGCACACAAACAGCAAGATCCCCCAGGGCAGGAGCCAGAGGATGTCGAGCGACCAAAACCTTCGGCTTTTTCGTTTGGCGTCATCCTGATTCATAGGTCTTCTCCATTTTAAAGCCCTGTGCTCAGACTATATGGTAAGCACAGACGATAGCATGGGAATGATGACTGAATCAAGTTGTTTTTCTTGAGGAGTTTTCGTAATTCTATCTTGGAGTGCTTCAGGGCGCCGTTTTTGTTTCAGGGGACTTGACACCGGCTGCGAATCCCCGTATCCCCGCAAGGGGATTAACGTGAGTAGCCGTAGGCGCCGGCCGAAGGCCCAGCCTACGGACCGAAGACAGAAAGAAACATCATCAGCCCTGAGCGGGCTGCACATGACCCTGTGGACGGGCTGTTCGACCCCTTTCAGGGTCGCGAGGATACCGATGTGAACGGATTCCGTAGGTTCCACCTACGGCTACCATTGTGGCCCCCCTTCGGGGAACTAAAACGCAGGATGACGTCAACCCTGATTCCACTTTCTTATCGCCCACAACACCTCCCCACAGCCACAATCCCAGCAAGTGAGCTACGCTTTTGGGGAAAACTCATGTCAACGTAGCAACAGAGGTAACGTCCTCTGCTACTCTGCGAAGCTACGAAGCACGAGCCCGACACAGCCTTTCGTCCTGTTGACCTTGGGCTTCGGAGTTGCTTGATCAGATGCTGCGGCGCATATAGTGTTATATCGTTGAATGATAGACCTTTGATTGGGGAGCGAAATGCGTAGGGCAAGGGTTCTGGTCTGGCTCAAAAAGGACGTTCTTGACACTCAGGGGCGAACGATAAACGAGGCGCTGCACGGGCTTGGATATGATCTGGTCGAGGACGTTCGGCAGGGCAAGGCGTTCGACATCAAGCTGGATGACGATGGCGTGGATGATGAGGGGTTAGTTGCGGTTCTGTCCGAGATGTCGAGGCGGTTGTTGTCCAATCCTGTGATCGAGGACTACAGGATAGAGCTCTTGGAATGAGGTTGTTTGCTCTCTCAGTCGTCTTCCGTCGGCGGAGAGTGCCCTTAGTTGGTCCATTTAAGAGGTGTCCCAGTTGTCTTTCAGGTTTGGAATCGTAGTTTTTCCTGGAACTAACTGCGACCTCGACACGAAGGCGGCGCTCGAGGCGCTCGGCGCAGAGAGCGAGTTTGTGTGGCACACTGCAACTCGGCTGGATGGTTTTGAATGCGTGATTGTGCCGGGGGGTTTTGCCCATGGGGACTACCTGCGAACGGGCGCGATTGCGGCCTTCTCTCCCATAATCCCGGCCATGAGGCGGCACATAGAGGCTGGTGGCCTCGTGATCGGGATATGTAACGGGTTCCAGGTGCTTTTAGAGATGGGCGTTCTGCCGGGCGCGATGATGCGGAATCGGAGCCTTCGCTTTATATGTCGCTTCGTCCACGTGTTGGTCGAGCAGGTCGATACGCCCTTCACTAGGAACTGCGCCCCCAAGCAGGTCCTGCGCATGCCAATCAGCCATTTCGAGGGCAACTACTACATCGATGAGGCGGGATTGAATCGCCTTGTGCAGAACAATCAGATTGTGCTGAGGTATTGTGATGCTGAGGGCAACTGCACGCCCGAGTCGAATCCTAATGGCGCAACGTTTAACATCGCAGGAATATGCAACGCAAGTCGCAACGTTTTCGGCCTAATGCCACATCCGGAGCGCGCCTCGGAGGCGCTTCTGGGTTCGGCTGATGGCAGGCTGATCTTTGAGTCGATAGCAGGGCTTGTTTCGGGGCGTTCAATTGGCCAAGCGGGATGATATGACCGAACGTATGAAGGGAGGGGCTTGGAGGCTGTCTAATAAGTCGATTTCAACGGGGATGGCGCAGCGGGGTATGCCACATGTAGGGGCAGGCCTTGTGTCTGCCCGAATATATAGATGGGCGGAGACAAGCCCCGCCCCTACACAACCTCAGACCCTACTTATTGGACAGCCTCCAAGCACCGCCCCTACGTTGATGTATCCGCAGCCATTCTCACGGAAGAATCAAGAACAACATGACTGACCTATCAGAGCTTCTGAGGGAGCAGAGCCTCACCAGGGAGGAATACGAGCGCATTGTTGAGGGACTCGGCAGGACGCCAAACCGCCTGGAGCTCGGTATGTTCTCTGTCATGTGGTCTGAGCATTGCTGCTACAAGAGCTCGAAGCGCTATCTTGGCACGTTTCCGACTTCGGGCGAGCGGGTCATCCAGGGGCCGGGCGAGAACGCGGGCGTGATCGACCTTGGGGACGGGATCGCGCTTGTCTTCAAGATCGAATCTCATAACCACCCTTCGTTCATAGAGCCTTTTCAGGGTGCGGCGACGGGCGTTGGCGGGATACTGCGCGACATCTTCACGATGGGCGCACGGCCGTTCGCGATTCTCGATTCGCTTCACTTCGGCAATCTCGATAGCCCGAGGAATCGCTACATTATGCGCGGCGTGGTCTCAGGAATATCCTCTTACGGGAACTGCATCGGCGTGCCCACGGTCGGCGGTCAGACGCTGTTCGCTGACTGTTACAGCAAGAATCCGCTGGTAAATGTGATGTGCGCAGGAATTGCGAGAAAGGACAAGGTCTTCTATGGCAAGGCGCGAGGGCCGGGCAACGTCGTGATATACGCAGGCTCCAGCACCGGCCGCGATGGGCTGCACGGAGCGACTATGGCGTCATCGGCGTTCGATGAGACAAGTGAGCAGAGGCGCCCGACTGTGCAGGTGGGCGACCCTTTTGCTGAGAAGCTGGTTATGGAGGGCTGCCTCGAGCTGATGGACAGGGGGCTCATCGTCGGGATTCAGGACATGGGTGCGGCGGGGCTTACGTGTTCAACCTCGGAGATGGCTGCGAGGGGCGGGACAGGCGTCAGGATCGATCTTAGCAAAGTGCCGAGGCGAGCTGGCAACCTCACGCCCTACGAGATGATGTTGTCCGAGTCGCAGGAGCGGATGCTGCTTGTGGTTACACCGCAGCGCGAAGAGGAGGTGCTCGACGTTTTCAGCAAATGGGGCGTCAAGGCAGTTGCCATAGGTGCCGTCACGGGAGACGGCACGCTCGTCATCGATGAGGGGCCGAAGAGGGTGGCAGAGGTGCCTCTTGCGCTTTTAATCGATCGGTGTCCCGTTTCTGACCGGCCGACCTCGAAACCACTGGCTCGGGTAAGGCCAGCTGGGGCTAAGCGCGCTGACATCAGCCTGAAGGATGCGATTGAGAAGTTGGTCGGCTCGCCCAACCTGTGCGACAAGCGTTGGGTGTTTGAGCAATATGATCACCTCATCGGGACGAACACTGTTGTAGGTCCTGGGGCGGACGCGGCTGTGCTGCGGATCAAGGGCACCAAGAAGGCCGTGGCGCTTTGTCTGGACGGCAACGGGGCCAAGGCCGCCATTGACCCCTATTGGGCTGGGGTTTCCGCCGTTGCTGAGTCGTATCTCAACGTGTGCTGCACTGGCGGGGAGCCACTTGCGGTGACCAACTGCCTCAACTTCGGGAATCCCGAGCAGCCGGTCGTCATGTGGCAGTTTGCCGAGGCCGCCAGAGGGCTGAGGGATGCCTGCGAGTTCCTTGAAGTGCCCGTAACGGGCGGCAACGTCAGCTTCTACAACGAGACGCTTGGCGAGAGCATCTTTCCGACGCCGATCGTCGGGATGGCCGGCCTAGTTGAGGATGTGCGGTTGGTGGTGCGACCGGCGTTCAAGCGAGCAGGCGACTTTGTCCTGTTGCTCGGCAAGACTGATTCGAGGCTGGGGGCTTCGGAGCTGGCGAGCATAGTGACCGGAGAGCGCCGAGGCGAGCTCACTCCGATCGATCTTGAGTCTCATAAGCGGGTCTCGCAAGCGGTCTTGAACCTGGGGCGCGATGGCCTGCTGCAATCTGCTCACGATTGCTCTGAGGGCGGAGTTGCGCTGGCGCTGCTGGAGTGCTGTTTCGTCTCTGGGAATGGCTCGTGGCCGGGCGTCAGGGTCTCGGTGCCCAGCGATGTCGATCCGGTGGTCTGGCTGTTTGCAGAGACGTCTTCCCGCGCGTTAATCTCCGTTAAGCGGGAGGATGTTCGGAAAGTTGTGCGTTATCTTGATAGGCAGGACCTTGAGCATCTAGTCTTGGGCGATGTCCGCGAGGATGCGTTCGAGGTTCAAAGTGGCCATAGTTCGCTGCTTCGGGCAACAGTTGAGCATCTATGGCGAATCTGGGCGTCAAAGCTAGAAGAGCTGCTAACTGGAGAGTCTAAATGACAAGCCGATGCGAGGAACTGGTCCGGGCGTGGGAAAGCCATGATTGACGAAATACACCACAGCTGCGGCATTATCGCTGTCTCGGGTCATCCCGAGGCTCCTAATCTCGTCTATCTTGGACTTTATGCGCTTCAGCACCGGGGACAGGAGAGCTGCGGCATCGTCTCCAGGAGAAACCATCGCATGAAGGTGGCGAAAGGGATGGGCCTGGTGGCGGACGTTTTCGATCAGGCAAAACTCGATCAACTGATAGGCGATTCGGCGCTCGGCCATGTGAGATACTCAACCACAGGCTCATCGCGACTCGAGAACGCCCAGCCGATCCTCGTGGACTGCGCCAAGGGCTCGGTCGCGGTCGCACACAACGGCAACCTCATCAACTCGCTCGACGTGCGCACCGAGCTCGAGAATCGCGGCTCGATCTTTCAATCGACCTCCGACAGCGAGACGATCGTCCACCTCATCGCGAAATCAAGAATGTCGAGTTTCGAGGACGCCGTGGTTGACGCGCTCTCGAAGTTGAGAGGCTCCTACAGCCTTGTCGTCATGTCTCAGGACACGCTGGTGGCGGCCAGAGACCCGAGAGGCTTCAGGCCACTGGTGCTCGGCACGCTGGGGGATGGCTACGTCATCGCCTCCGAGACGTGCGCGTTCGACCTGATAGGTGCGGAGTATTCCCGCGAGGTGGAGCCCGGCGAGGTGGTCGTCATCAGCGATGGCGAATTAAGAAGCTACTTCCCGTTCCCGCCGAGGCGCGAGGCGCGCTGCGTGTTCGAGCTCATCTATTTCGCCCGGCCGGACAGTGTGGTCTTCTCCAAGCCGACGCACATCGTTCGCAAGGGGTTCGGTGCGATGCTTGCCGAGGAGACCGGTGTCTTGGGCGACATCGTTATCCCTGTGCCCGATTCGGGCACCTGCGCGTCGATCGGCTATTCAGAGAGGTCGGGCATATTTCGCGAGAAGGGGTTTACGAGAAACCATTACGTTGGTAGGACGTTCATCGAGCCGAAGCAATCGATACGGCATTTCGGCGTCAAGCTGAAGCTGAACCCGATCCGGGACGCCGTTGCGGGCAAAAGTGTGATAGTGATCGACGATTCGATCGTCAGGGGCACAACGTGCAAGAAAATAATCGACATGTTGCGAGGGGCCGGCGCCAAGAAAATCCACTATGGAGTTACTTCGCCCCCATACAAGCACCCCTGCGTGTATGGGATCGACACCCCTAGCGAGGAAGAGCTGATCGCCAACCAGTATTCAGTTGAGGAGATCAGGAAGTTCATCGGCGCAGACACGCTTTCTTATCTATCGATGAAAGGCCTGCTTTCCGTTCTGGGCAAGGACGCGAGGGGCTATTGCACGGCCTGCTTTTCCGGTAAGTATCCGGTCGCGCACAGGGCTTCCAAAACCTCGCAGTTCGACCTCTTCAGGTTTCCGAGCATCAACATCCGCTAGCGCCGTCCATCCCGACTGCGTTGCTCACCCTAATCGGCACTATATATTGTGGGCGGTTCGTTCGATTTATCCTATCGGGTGGAAAATCGGTAATGGATGGGCAAATCAGTTGAAGGAGCACGCATGAGAATCGACCGGATACTTCGAGATTCTGAGTATGTCGCGACCTCGAAGTCAGAGGAATACATATTAAAGTGCAAGTGTGGGCAGCTTCTAAGGATCGGTAAGAACAGTGGGACAATCCTCTGCCCATGCGGCCGTTGCTACTCGGCATACCTTGCAATAGTTGAGCAGGCCACGCAGTATTACGACCAGATCGTAATGGTTCCGGGTGAGTAGAACGGGGCGAAGGCCCCAGAACATTTTTCGCGGATCGCAAGTATCGGGATGGATGTGGCAAAAGGGCCTCCGCTCTCAAACTTTCAGGTTCTCACCCTCATACTGCTGGCCGCGGTCCTCGTGGTGCCGTCGGTTTTCTCCAACTCGCTCACCTCAGACGGCTACATACTAGTCAAGAACACTGCCCTGATGCTCTTGGGCGCAGCGGCAATTCTAGCAATAATACTCGGCATAAGCGGCAATTGGTTTCAGTTCCCACGACGGCTGATCGCGCCGATTGTCATTCTCCCACTATCTCTAATCGCCTCAATACCAGCCACGTCAAGCCCAGGCATATCGCTTAACGAGTTCCTACGAGTCTGCGCATTGCTTGCAATTTTCGCAGTCGCCACGTGCGTCGCAAGCTCCCGGCACGCAAAAACTGTCGCTTATGCCGCCATCCTCGTTGCATCCTGTATCTCCGTGTTAGGGATAATCAATTTCCTGACGGGCGCAATCTTCCCGGCGATTCACGACAGCTACGGTTTTGAAATGTTCGGAGCAACGCTAGGGCACGACAATTTCGCCGGGCAATACCTAATCACCGTGATCCCGCTGGGATTGGCGCTCGGCTTTGGGGCCATAGAGAAGGGGAGACGCGTGGCCACGTGGCTTTTGCTGGCCGCTTGCTGTGTCATGCTGGTTTTCCTCTCGATCACGTTCAGCAGGGGAGCATGGGCGGGGCTCGGTGCGTCTATTGTTGTTTTTGCTGTCGTGCTCTGGCGAAGAAGCCGTCTTCTGTCCCGGAATGCCGTCTCACAAACGGCCGGCCTCACTAAACGCCTTACCGGGGCGGCCTTCGTCGCGATATTGATCGCCGCGGCAGCGCTATCGTTCTCTCTGAGCAAGAGGGAAAGTGGCACATCAGCAATCCAAAAAGCCGAGAAGGCCATAGATATGTCCGACGCCCCGATTGCGTTTAGGCTCAAGCTCTGGCAGGGGTCGCTTTCTCTGGTCAGGCAGCACCCTGCCTTCGGGGTCGGGTGTGGAGCCTTCGCACTCTATTACCCCTCGGTCCGCCTCGCTCAGGAGCACCGAATAGCCGGCGCCGGCATCAGCGTTCGTTCCCCGCACAATGACTACATCAGGCTCGCCGTAGAGACTGGCTTCTTGGGGTTGACGGCGTTCATCTACCTGTTGGGCGCGTCTATCTGGCCGCTTCTGAAAAGGCCTCGTAATAAAGCCTCGCCAAACGGCATCCCGATGGTTGCCCTCGGCGGAGCAGGCGCCGTGGCCGCAACGCTCGTCCACGCATTCTTCAGTAGCAACCTCACAATGCCCGCCTCGTCCACGATGTTTGCGATCAACCTCGGCCTCGTGGCCGGATGCCTTTCCGCAAAAGAATCTGGGGCCTTGATAGTGTCCAAACCCACCAAGGCCGTCGCCGCGGTCGTCCTCGCTGCAATCGGGGTGCTGCTCATCGTCAGGCCTGTATCGTTACTCGCGGCGGACTACAAGCTGCGTCAGGCTCGCACCCTGATCGCTCGCGGGAACAACGCAGGCGCGATCGAGGAGCTGCAGAAGTCGATTTTCTTTGCAGGCTACTACCTTGAGCCGAGGATACTCTTGGGCAACCTCTACCTCTTGAATCAACAGTTTCAGCAAGCGATTGACGTGCTCAAGCCAGCGGCGGAGCTCTCGCCATTCTGGCCGCAGATTCAGAACAACATCGGGGTTGCGTATCTACAGAGAGCCAGCCATAAAAAGGACCCCGGCTCTCTCATGGACGCATATCTGGCGTTTAGCAGGGCTGTCAAGCTCGACCCGGAGTTCCAGAGGGCCTGGCTCAACCTCGGCGGGACGCTGGATTCACTGGGCAGGAACAAGGAGGCACAGAAGGCATATCAAAGGGCGCTTGAGCTCTTTCCAGACGACGTTGTCGCCTCCTCAAAGCTCGCCCAGGCGCTCATGGCAGACAACCAGCCTGAGGCGGCCCAGAAGGTGCTTGAGAGAGCGCTTGTGCAGAATCCGAAGAACGCTAACCTGCTCAATAACCTCGGAACGGTTCTTGTGGCGCAAGGCAAGGAGGATGACGCTATCTCTGCCTTCAAGAGCGCCGTGAGTGTCTCAGGTGGTCTGTTCCAGCCGCATCTCAATCTCGCCCGGCTATACGAGAAGCGTTCCGAGATTGACAAGGCGATACGTCAATATAAGATGGCGCTCGAGATAAAGCCCGATCTGGAAGTTGCAGCTGACGCTCTTAAGCGGCTTGTCAAAGCCCAATAATGGTTGATATCGTGGCGCGACACTCATTCTCTGAATCTCTGGCAACTGTCCGAGGCATGGTCTTCTCCAACCGCCTCGCCTTTCTGATCTTAATGCTCTCCGTTGTCGTGGTCCCCCTGTGCGCGGACCACGAGACTTATGATATATACACTGCGCCCAAGGAAGCCGCCGTAGAGCTGCTCGGGCTCGCCCTGTTTGTCTTCTTCACAATGGGCCTGACCGGCAAGCCTGTTGCCCGGATATGCTTCTCGCCGCTTGGCCTCCCTCTCGGGGTCTTCATGACGATTGGCCTGCTTACGCTTCTCTACGCCACAAACATCTGGGCGGGCTTTGACCGTCTGTTCTTCCTTCTCACCTGCCTCGTGTTCTTTCTCGGCGCCATAAACCTGGTCAAGACCAAGTCGGCGCTGACGAGAATCATACCTGTGGCTCTTGGGACGGCGTTCATCATCTCGGTAATCGGCATCCTCCAGTTCTACCACGACTCGGCTCCTGTGGCGGTCCTCAACAGGGTCCTCGCGGCGATCGGCATCCCCCAGCTTATCCCAGGGCGCGATACATATAACCAGGAGACATACTGCTCGATGTTCGGCCACGCCAACTTCGCGGGGCAGTATCTGGTTACGGTCGTTCCGCTTGCGCTCAGCATGGCCGCATGGGGACTGGGCCAGTGGCGACGTAGGCGCCTCGCGCCACTCCTCAGCATTGCGACCGCAATCGTGGTCGTCATCTACCTCGGGATAACATTCTGCCGAGGCGCCTGGGTGGGAACGATCGCCGCAATCGCGCTGATGCTTTTCTTCTCGCCTCGTCGAAAGCTGTTCTTGACGGTAGCGGTGGTCGCGCTCGCGTTATTCGGTGCGTTGAGTCCTCTGATCAAGGACGACGAGGGCAAAAGCATGGCCCACAAGTTCTTGACCATATTCGACGTCAAGGACAGGCCGACGCAGTTTCGGTTTCTGGTCTGGAAATCCTCTCTGCGCGTTGTCCGGGAGGAGCCGCTGGGCGCCGGGGTGGGCAACTTCAAGGTGATATACCCCAAACACAGGACCGTCGAGGAGCGCAGAAACACCGGCTGGGACAAGGTGATCTACAAAGCCCACAACGACTACGTTCAGACCTTTGTCGAGGTGGGCATACTTGGCTTTGCCGCCTACATCTGGTTCATCCTCGTTGTTCTTAAGATGGCACGGCGAATGACGCGCGGCTGCGATGACAGTTTCCTCCGGGCGGCCTGGCTGGGCCTTTTCGGCGGCATCGTGGGCATGTTCGTGCATTCCATCTTCTCCTCTAACTTTCAGCTCCCCGGCTCGGCACACTCGTTCTTCGTCGTGCTCGGCCTGTTCGCTGCGGTCTATGGGATAACCACTGGCAGCATCGGGCCCTGCCTTAGAACGAAGGTGATCGACGCTTTCGGGAAGGTCGGCAGGACCCAGGGAGAGCACGATGACCAACGATCGATGGCGGTGGGCGTTATCCTCGTGCGATTCCTTCTGATGGCGATCCTGTTTATGGGAGCGACGATCCCGCTTCGCGCGCTTTTGGCCAACTACCACTTCGGGAAGGGCCAGTATCACGAGAGTCTGTCGCGCGACGCCAAGAATGCCGAGGAATGGAAGATGCGCATCGATCTCTCTCTTGAGCACCTCCGCAGTGCCGTGTGGGCGTCGCCTCGCAACTACGAGATCAGATATTTCTCGTCTATCATGGAGAACATGGCCGGCAACTACGCGATAGCGGATGTGGACAGCAGGATGGCGGTGCGGCTTGCGCCCTATTTCGACCATATCGTCAACAACTATGGCAACATCCTCTACAACGAGAAGAAGTTTGCCGAGGCGATGATTCAGTTCAAGCGTGCGCTTGAACTCAATCCAGTGTACGAGGATGCGATGCTGAGGCTCGGGAACACCTATCGGGAGATGGGTGACTACGAGTCGGCCTTGAAATACTATGCTAAGGCACAGAAGACTGACCCAAAGGACGCCACACCCCTTTTCAATAGGGCTTTGGTCTTTCAGAACATCGGCGAGCAGCTCTTGCGGAGCGGCGGTAACGTCGAGAAGGCGAGAAAACTACTGACGGATGCGAAGGCCATCTATGAGCGCTGCCTCAAGATCAAGGAGGAGAACATAAAGGTGCTCAACAACCTGGGCACGGTCAGTTACTCGCTGGGAAATCCGACCGATGCGCGCAGGTATTTCGAGAAGGCGATCTCGATTATCCCAGAGCACGTATCGGCCAGAATGAACTTGGCCGCCGTGTGCGAGCGGCAGCGCGACTGGGACTGCGCAATCGAGCAGTATGAGGCGCTCTTGAAGATCAGCAGGGGAAAGAGCAAGGAGTTCGCCGCAGCACTTAGGCGTGTCAAGGCCAAAATGGTGAAGGCAGCGCAATAGGCCTTTGCGCCTCTGTGGTTGTGTTCTTTGGTAGAACTGTCCCAAATGGGACAACTGGCCCGGATTTGCTGTCCCAAATGGGACAAAGAGAAATACAGCGTAGTCCCGCCATAAAGTGCACAAAGACGGTAACAAGTGGGCAAATGTGCTAGATGCACGGTCGTTCGGATTCAGGGCCAGCTTAGGAGTCAAGATGACCCGGAGTCTCCAAGACGCGGCTTTAGGACGGCAGCCAAGTAGAACAGTGGGCAGTGTGGCACCGAATCTGCGTATTACTCACTAAGGGCGGAGCGGAGGTTAGTGGCGCAAGCCCGGGGCGCGTGATGCAATGACAATGTGAGGGCGGGGCGATCATGCCAGAAGGAAGTGTGCTCGAGTGTCGCCTCCTTGCCGCCAGAAGTGGGGGGATAGTTATTTCAACGGCAGCCACATTGAAGGCCCGCTCTCCGCCTCGTGCCAGCCCAGAAACATGACGCCGTGCAATTGTGTCGGGCGAATTGCATTCGCCCGTTTGAAAGGAACCACGAATGAATACCAATAAACTGGGTATGTAGGGGCGGTGCTTGCCCCGCCCTGTGTCCATTCGACAGATTGAAGGAGTGTGCAGCAAGCGGCACCCCTACAGGAACGCGATTATGATTGGACCACTAACGAAAGATTCACACACCAATTGCAGCAAAACACACTATAATGATAGGAGTTTCAACTTATGACTCGTTTGATAATCTTTGCTTCAATCTTGCTTCTTTGCATGTCAACCGCGGCGTTCGGTCAGGTGGCCGTGTTCGCCGACATTGGGCTGAACAAGGACATCTTCTATCCGCCAGACCAGTTCGAGATATGGGTTCGAGGCGCGAATCCGGGGCTTGAGACGGAAGTCGATGTTTATCTGTCCATAGGAACACCCGATGGGAGGGAGCTTTTCGCGCCGGACTTCAACGAGATGGCGCATCCCTGGATGCCGAACGTCGTGCTGCCGCAGGGGTTCAGTATGGACTGGACGCTGATCTACGCCTACGCGCTGCCCTCAATAGCGTTCCCGCTCGCCACGCCAGGTCAATATATGGCCTCGCTACGGCTCTACGCGGCGGGGACCGACGAGCCGATCACACTCGGCAGCAGCGAGGCATTCACGATCGCGCCGTGCGACCGCAAGAGCTGGGTCAACGACAACTATATCTTGAGCCTGGGGCTTACTGAGGAAGGGATTTGGGCCGGCCTGAAGGACGGTCTCGAGCTCATAGCTTATGACGGCTTGGTACGCAGACTCTTTCGGGGTGAGGACGGCGTTCGTTCTGCGGGGTCCTACCTTTTCTGGGGCTTCGACAGGGCGCTGGGAGTCGGTGGGACGTCTATCGGCATCTCGCTGAAGCATCCCTATGGCTGGCGGACCCTGCTGAACAGCCCCGGGACTCCTTGGTACACGTACGGCGTCCGTGCAGCAGTAACCGATGCAGAGGGCACGATATGGACTTGCCACGGGTGCTTGTATTCAAACGATCAAGATGGCAGCCTTCTCCGGTGCTATCCGTCCGGTTTTGTGGAGGACTACAGCTCCATCGTCGGGCTGACGCGTCATCTCTGCCTCACTGGCGACGGGCGGGCTTGCGCTGTCGGGACTGACGGGCTGAACGTTCACAACGGTGAGTCCTTCGAGTTTCACGAGATCGTCGAACTCCAAGAGTCCTCGAGTATCTTGTGCACGGACGCTCACGGGGACCTTCAGGGCAACATCTGGATGGTTATCTGGGGCGGTCAAGATAGGTGCAAGCTGTGTAGATACGATCTTGACGCTCGCGAGATGACCGTTTACGGCCTCGGCACGCCGGGCCTTGGTAATAACCCCGTAGAAGCCATAACGTCCGATCCAATGGGGAACGTCTGGCTGTCAGTGCGCGGCTCTGGCGTGGCGATGTTCGACGGCACCGGATTCATCGCGTTTCCGGCAGATATCTGGGCCGACTCGATCGCCGTGGGTTTCGACAACACCATCTTCTGTGGCACAAGGGAGTCAGGCATCCAGGTTCTCAAGGATGGGATGTGGTTGGACTATCAGAACCCGAACCCGGAGGTCTCCTACGCGGACTACCAATTCATCCTCGGCCTTGTCGATGGAGGGGCGATCGCGTGCGCTGACAATGGCAAAAGCAGCCTGGGATATGAGTTGCTCGAAGGCGAAGTCTGGCAACGGGTCGGAGATGATGGCTCGTTGCCGATTAAGGTAACAGGCATGTTCGAGGGCAAGATGGGGCTCTGGGCATGGTCCTCGTCTCCCCGACCTGGAGCAGCATATCGCCAGACCGAGAGCGGTTGGCTCGACACTACCGAGGGATGCTCACTTGGCCAGTTCGGCAGCAACATCAAATGCGTGATGGAGGATGACGACGGCAATCCATATCTTCTGATGAGCCAAGGACGAGAACGAGGGCTGCTGAGCTTTCGGGGCGGGACTTGGGCAACAGTCGATGTGCCGCCGCCTACTGGGCTATTCGGGTATAATGGCTTGATGATCGATCATTCTGGCCGGATATTCCTCTGCGATACCGACAGCGGCATCGAGGTGCGCGATGCCCAGGGCAGCTGGACGCGGATAGACACGTCCAACCTGCTTCCGGCCGAACCCGAGAATTTCAGCCTCTCAGAGTTGGGCTTGCTTTACGTGCATGGGAGTGTCGAGGATACCGGCAGACACTACCTGACCATAGTCAATGTCCAGGACTTCACTGCGACCTCATATTGGCTTGAGGACATTGGTTTCCCGACTTACAAGATCGTCGGCGTCACGTTCGACCTAGAAGACAGGGCGTGGATACTAACTCAAACTGCCAACCTTGCGGCCAGGACCATAATATACAACCCCGGCACGGAGACATTTGCCGAAATCCCATGGGAAGCTGGGCTCATTCCTGACTGGGCTTTCCGGAACCTGGCTTTGCAGTACAGCTTGATGCTGGACAGGTCGATGTCAAGATATGGCGTCCTGTGGTGTGGCCACAACGGGCCCAAGAGGGTCAACCTTGCGCCTCGCACACAGATGCTCCTGGACAAAGATGCGTATTCGTCCGGTGAGGCGATGCGGGTCGAGGCCTGTTTTGCGAATCAGGCGGGTAGCGTGCCGATAGATTGGTTCGCCGCAATCGAGGACGAGCAGGGCAACCTGTTCTACTGGCCGAGCTACACGCAAGAGAAGACGCCGGCGTTTGCGGGTCTCCTGGTCCCGACCGACACGGCGTTCATCCTGCCGCTCGACGCGATCACGATACCGGACGGCATCGCGCCAGGCCACTACAAGTGGAAGACGGGCTTCACTCGCGCCGGCGATTCGACGTGGCTGGGCCTGGGCTTCACCGCCTCCGCCGAGTTTGATATTGTGGCAGGCAGAAAGGCTGTCCCCCAAGACTGCCCATATAGGTAGTCTGATTTTTCGGGCTCTCGGACAAGACTTGACTCGTGGCAGAGCCTCTTTCACAATTGGCGTAGTTGATCTCAATCCTGTGTTGGTAGCTAAGAACGTTTAATGGAGGTGCGAAGATTATGAAGCGTATGGCTTGTTTGCTAGTTGTTTTGAGTCTTGTTCTGTGCCTTTCGTCCGCATGGGCGGCCAAGAAAGAGATTTCGCTCGCGACGTTCTCGGAGATGACCACTAAAAAGCTGGGTCCCAAACCCCGCATCATGTCCGCGGCGTTTTTCCGGAACAAAGGCAACCAGCTCCTCATCTGTGGGGGAGGGCTCGAGACGCTGAACCCTCAGGGCGATCTGTGGGCGCTTGACCTCAAGACGAGGGAATGGTCAAAGATCAAGCCGGCGAACGGTGACCTGCAGAAGATAGCGATGGCGGCTGGCATATACGATGAGAAGCGAGACCGGTTGGTAGTTATTGTTCAGGAGATTTCGGGCAAGCTCGAGACGTTCTCGTATAGTTTTGCCGAGAACAAGTGGAACAGTGTGGCGCCGGTCGGGGACTTTCCTAAAGTGATGTTTAGAACGACGCCGATCTACGATCCGAAGGCCGATTCGATAGTCGTTTTCGGAGGGTCGGCTTGGGAGAACCCCGATAACACACATTATAGAACCGTGTATTACAAGGACTTGTATTCCCTGTCTCTAAAGGACCTGAAGTGGAAGAAGCTCGCTGCCACCGGCGAGTCGCCGCTGCCGCGCAGCGGGCAAGTGGAGATATATGATCCGAAAACGCACTCGCTTGTGATGTACGGCGGTATCGGGACGGACAAGACTGGCAAAGAGCTGGTGTTCAACGATGTGTGGGTGCTTGACCTGACGAAGCTCCAATGGAAGAAGGTAGAGGCTAAGGGTATAAAGATCGAGCCGCGATGTAGTCATTGTGGCGTTTACGACCCCGTGAAGCATCGGATGATCGTCTTCGGCGGAGGGGCGATGATGGACAAGCAATTCTCCGACCTTCTGGCCCTCGACCTTGACACATACACTTGGTCCCGAGTTCGGACGAAGCTGCCGGTCACGCTTCAGCTGTCGGGTGCGGCGGCGGCCTGGGATTCTAATGCAAATCGAATGCTTGTGTTTGGTGGTATCCAGCCGGGACGGATAATGATGAATGCTGTCTGGGAGATTGCCCAGAAGTAAGTTTTGCTTTTCTCGTTTCTCTGGGCGACGGGCGGCAGAAGGAGGCCGATCCGTAGGTTAAGGTCCGATCGGACCTGTTCGCACGATAATGATTGACGAGGTGGCCTTTTCCGGCAAGAAATGAAGGCTGGCCTGTGGCTCCCGGTCATTTTACTCGCCGTAGTTGCGAGCGTAGTCATTTATGGCGCCACGTTTCTCCCCTACGAGCGGGCCATGGCTCTTGTCTATGGGAAGACATGGTTCGCCGGGCTCTTTGTGGTGGTTGCGGCGGCGCTTGTGGGCGTTCTTGTCATCAGGCGGTCTCGTAGTCTGGGCCTGCTCTTGACCCATTTCGGGATTCTCGTCGTCATCGTGGGAGGCTTCCTAACATGGGGTTTCGCGGTCAATGGCACGCTCAGGATTGAGGAAGGAGAGACGAGAGGGCTATTTGAGCTCGATGACATGGTTTTCACAGCGAGCCGCGGCCTAGAGGAACGCTCGCTCTCTCTGAGCGCTTTTTTGGGACGTGAATCTCGGCGAACTGACCTGAATGCGCAGCTCGCGCTCGCCCACGACAACTTGCTCGTCTCGCTTGAAAGATACGTGCCTGATCCCGAGGATGTCCTGCCGGCAGTCCGTCAACTGGGTGAGGGATACAGCGAGCCGGCGATAGAGCTTTCGGTCTTCAATGGCGATACGGGCAACCATGTTACGATGTTTGCCAATTGCCCCGAGGAATCGCACGGCACGGCCGGTGGATTCAACTTCAAGTTCGTCTTCTTGCGTCAGAAGGACAAATACAAGGGATTCGTCTCGAAGCTCATGCAGCCGGCGACAACTGCAGGGGTCTCGCTGCCGACGCCCACGAGAGAGAGCCTGATCATCACCACCGCCTCAGGGCAACGGACTGTGAATCTCAAGCCTGGTCAGGCGAAAGTGGGCTTTCGGGAGGTCTTTGCCGACCAAATGGGCAGCCTCAAAATACTCCGATACGTTCCCGACTTTGTGATCGGCCAAAACATGCAGGCGAGCTCGAGGTCCGACAAACCCAACAACCCGGCGATACAGGTGGAGCTGA
>DATLAJ010000022.1 GCA_035527515.1 bacterium | reverse complement strand
ATAGGTTCCCTGAGCCACTTTCACTACATCAGCTGAGCTGCCCGAACACGAGTCAACGCCCTGCTGGATTGTGTTCCACGCCGTGCCCCAGGTGAGCCCATCGCTGTTGTCTCCCGTCTTGGCAACGGAATAATCTGTCGCATAGGCGCCGGCCACCATGATCGCGAAGACGGTGATGATCGCAACGAGCGCCAATTCAATGCCTCGATGAAGCTGCATGTATCTCCTCCCAGAATGAAATGGTTGTTAAATCCTTACGAAACGGCAACTATGTGCTGCAAAGTTTCAAGCCCTCTTTATCATACCATAACTCATCTCGCCACAACTCATCTTGATCAAAATGTCAAGCGAGAATCTATGTCAAGGCACCATCCGCTTGAATTAAATGGAGCAAGGGAAAAAGGAAAAGGGGCGGCGGATTCCGCCCCTTCACAAAGCCGCGCTTCCACGCGGTTGAAATCAATTCAGGACGTCAGCACCTGACGGAGCCGCCGAAGCCCGTGCACGACAAGCTCGGGCCCAGCGCTGTCAGCAGCGCCTCGCTGTCAAGCGTCAGAACTCCTGGAGCCTCGTAAACCTTATTCGTCTTCATTATCGTCTCTCCTATCGAACGGTTGGCAGTTGGCAGTTGGCAGTTGGCAGTTGGCAGTTGGCAGTTGAATTGGCTTGATGCTGAGCGGCAGCCTCGCGGAGGCCGGCCCGTGTGCGGTCCATTTGCCGCTCGTGTCGATGTCAACCAGCCAGTAGTTGTAACTGACGCCCGGCTCAACGTCGCTGTCGGTAAAGCTATATGAGGCGCCGGAACTCGGCGTCCCCTGAGCTGGGATCAGCCCGCTCAACTGCTGATAATCAGACGTCCCCGCAATCGCCCTATAAACAACGAACCCGGCGTTGTCGATCTCGGCTCCGGTCTCCCAGTCGAGCACGATGCGAGAGCCAACCGGCCTTGCGGCGAAGGACACCAGCTCGATGTAGGTGTAGGTTCCTAGGGGGTAATGGTAGCCCATATCGACCTCGTCATCCCAGCCCGTGCCTGTCATATCGAGGTGCCCGCCGACATCAGTCGTGTATTTGGAGTTGGAAGTGCCGCCGTATGGATTCTCGCTCGTGTTACCGGTGTCTATGCAGGGGCTCTTGTCGGTGCCTTTCTGGTCCAGAAAATACCCGTCCCCTTCGGTGTAGCCGCCTCGCCAGCGGAACTGCGGATACTGATCGATGTTCCCGGTCCCAGTCCAGCCGCCCGCGACGTCGGAGTAAGTCACCGTGACGTACGCTGTGGCGCCGGCAATCTCGTCAGGGCTATTGCCCCAAACGATGCAGTTGACAAGCGTCGGCTTGCAGTACTCGTCGTAAACGTAAAACCCCCCGCCGGTACCGGCCGACTCGTTGTCGGAAATCGTGCAGTTGGTCAGCGTCGGCGAACTGGCGTAGGTGTGGCAGTATATCCCGCCGCCATTGCTGCTTGCCGTGTTGTGAGTGATCAAGCAGTTGATGATGGTCGGCGAACAGTAGTTATAGCAGGATATCCCGCCGCCGTAGCCCGCGGAGTTTCCCATAATCACGTTATCCTGGAGCGTCGGCGAACTGTACGTGTGACAGGATATCCCGCCGCCGTAGCCGCCCGGGCAGGAGTTGTCCGTGATCATGTTATCCCGGATGATCGCCGAACAGTAGTTATAGCAGGATATCCCGCCGCCGTCGGCAGACGCTTCGTTCCCAGTAATCGTGTTGTTGGTGATGGTCGCCGAGCTGTAGGTGTGAATGCATATCCCGCCGCCGGAGGCCGCGCTGCCGTTGGTGATCGTGAAGCCATCAATTGTGACATAGAGTTTGTCGGTATAAATTGTCACAACGGAGCCGACACCGCCTCCGTCAATGGCCGTGACGTACGCGTCATGGTCGCGTGTGTCGGTGGTTGGGTCCCATCCACCCTCAAGCGTGACGTAGCTTTTCAGCACGATGTTTTCCACATAGGTTCCCTTGCCCACTTTCACTACATCAGCTGAGCTGCCCGAACACGGGTCAACGCCCTGCTGGATGGTGTTCCACGCCGTCCCCCAGCTGAGCCCGTCGCTGTTGTCTCCCGTCTTGGCAACGAAATAATCTGTCGCATAGGCGCCGGCAACCATGATCGCGAAGACCGCGATGATTGTAGCGAGCGCCAATTCAGTCCCTCGATGGAGCTGCATGTCTGTCCTCCCAGAATGAGATGGTTGTTAAATCCTTTAAGAGAAATTGTCTGTCAGCTCGATGCATCCTGCCTCCCTGTCATTTGTGTTCGTTAAACATTTCCTGCTGAACTTCCGATGATTCACTTGGAGGTGGGAACAGTTGCGTCTTGATCGGGGTACCTCCGAAGAGATGCGTTCGCTTCCGCTTCCGCTTAAAGTATTACCAATTTCTCGGCAGGTGTCAAGTACGGCTTGTAGAGCCGCGCAATGTGCTCTTCCGGCGCAAAAACCGGCGATCAAGACCAAAAATCCGCAAAAAAACAGCTAAAGTTTTTCCGCAGGGCATATTGGCCGGCCTTCCAACAGGCAGGATGATGTGAGCCCCGTGCCAGAAACCGCAATTTGCAGTACTCAAAAGAGTTGCTATATTGGCATTGCTTGGCGTCGAGACGGCCCAATGAGAGAACGTCCTGGTATTGACGACATAGGAGCGAGAGAGATGATGAGAAAGACGCTGCTGGCTGCGGTTGGCAGTTTGAGGCGAGCTCGGAACGTGCGAGCCGACAGCTTGCCTTCGCTGGTAGAAGAAGCTGTGGGAGCGGAGGCTCTCCGTTGGCGGAGAGGCAGGGATTCGAACCCTGGAAGCGCCTTTAACGCTTACTCGCTTAGCAGGCGAGCTCCTTCGGCCTCTCGGACACCTCTCCTACGAATGAATCCTGTCTCATTGAGCACCGGCAACTGTGCAAAACTGGCCTCATATTGTCAAGTTCGGGCCACCTGCTCTATCCAGCCAGCGCCCACAACGCAATCGCCGTCGTAGAAGGTTACGGCCTGGCCCGGCGTTATCGACGGCTGCGCCTGATCGAAACGGACGCTGACCGTCGTGTCGTTCCCGTCAATCGGTGTTATCTGCGCCTCTTGGGCCTTGTGCCTGTATCTGATCTTCGTATCGAAGAACGCCGGCCCTTTTGGCGCCAGCCCGTCCGCCCAGACGACGTCGCTGGCCCTGAATTGGCGCGCGTAAACGTGCTTCTTGTCTCCTATGAGCACCGTGTTTGTGGCTGGCTGGATGCTCAGGACGTATTTGGGCTTGCCCAAAGCGATCGACAGCCCCCTCCGCTGGCCGATCGTGAAGTTCATAATGCCCTCGTGGCGCCCTACCAGCCCCAGCTCGACATCGACAATCGGGCCTGGCTTGGAACTATACGCCAGCCTCTTGAAGAGCGCCTTGTATCCATCCTTGGCGAAACACAGGTCCTGACTCGGCCTAACAGCAGGTCCCAAGATGCCCAGCTTGAGCACAGCGGCTCTCACCTGCCCCTTCGTCATCTCGCCCAGGGGCATCAAGCAGCGCTCAAGGTGCGATGACGGGACTCTGCACAAGAAATATGATTGGTCCTTCTTAGGGTCGAGCGCCTGACACACGACTTGCGTCCCGCTTTCCGGATGTTTTATGACCCTCGCGTAATGCCCTGTGGCGTAAAAGGCCGCGCCAAGCCGGTCTGCTAAGTCCAAAAGGCTAGCGAACTTTATCTTGGCGTTGCAGACGACACACGGATTGGGTGTCCGACCCCGCTTGTATTCCTCAAGGAATGGCTCCAGCACAAGATGCCGGAACTTTCGGCCGAGCTCCACAAACAGCACTTGAACGCCCGTCTTCTCGGCGGACTTGACGAGCCTTTGCTCTCCCTCGGTGCGAGGCGCCTGGTCAATGTCGAGCGCATCTTCTGATTCGGCCGCAACCGACGCGAAGGGATCAAGCCGAAAATGCACGCCAAGAACTTCGTAGCCTTGACTCTTCAACGTCCAGGCCGCATAGGTGCTGTCCATGCCGCCGCTTAAGGCCACCAAGACCTGCTTGTTCACGCTCCCTGTTTGGCTCATTTGGAGTCGTCCGCTGCGCTCATCAGACCTTGCGCAGCCTCAAGGTCCCTCAATGACCGGCCCCTTTCACCGGGGGATGGTTGTTATCTCAGCACCCTCTTCTTGTCCTCGCCGGTCGGATCGAAATCGGCCAGCTTGAAGATTCTCATCACAAAGAAAGCCAGCAGCTCCAGCAGACCCACGAGGCCGTTGATCACGTGTCGGCCGTCGATCTTGCGTTCCGGGACAGAAGACTCTGACAATAGAACGTGGCATATCCTTGCTCCCCTGAGCACGGACTTGATTATGATCTCCGAGCCGATCGCGAACCCGCGGCTCTCGATTATTGCGACTCTCAACACATCTTTTCTGAGCAGTTTGGGGGAATTAGTCTCGCGCGCCGACACGCCGAATAACAGCCGCAATATAACCCGGACCGTGAATATCCCGGCCCTGTGGCAGAGCGGTCGCGATCTGAGGGGCCGATACCCGATCACAAGGTCGTGTTCGTCCATCTGTGAGACGAACTTAGATATGTCGCCCGGCCGGAAGCTACCGTCCGCTGGAACGTTCATCAACCAGGGGCAACGAGAGTGGGCAAGGCCGCTCTTGATCCCAGAACCGAACCCGATCGTGAAGGGATGAGTGATCACCCTCACGCTCGCAAGCTCCCGCTCAAGCAAGTGCGCCTCGCTCGCAGTCTGCTCCGAGCTAGCGTCGTCCACGATAAGAATCTCGAATTGGTCGCAGGAACTGCGGGCCGACTCGTCAACCCCTCGCACGAGGTCAGAAAGTCCGGTCTCAGCATCACAGACCCGAATGACAAACGATATGTCTCGTTCCAACTAAGCTATCCTTCAAACGATTGGATTGCCCGGGCGCCGTTGTCTGACGTCCCGATTCAGGCGCATGATACCTTCGTGGTCCTTCAAATAGCGTATCACATCCCGCACGGCCAGGAGCTCACCAGGATGATACAGCTCGGCGAATACCGCAGAGAGCATCTCGAAGTCCTCCTCGGTGTCGAGCGTTAGCCGCAGCTCGGGCATCCCCAGACTCGACCTTATCTCCATAACAGAGAACAGGTCCGGCCTCTCACGAATGAATAAAGTTACGTGCTCGCGATACTCAGCCCCATCGCAGAGCGCCTGCACTCGTCTCAGAACATCTAGCCTCACCGCCTCACAAGATGCGCCCAGAGGCGCATTCGACGCAAAGCAGTATTCCAGTTTGGGGTCTTGGCGCATGGCATCGGCAAGGGAATCAACGATGTCGGGGTCGATAAGCGGATTGTCGCCGGTCACTCTGACGATAGTCTCAGCGCCGATGGCCGAGGCGGCCTCAACGAAACGTTCCAGGACGTCGTCCTCGCTGCCTCGCACGCATTGGACCGAGAGCTCATTGCAGAGGCTGACTATGGCGTCATCTGCTGGCCTGACGGACGTCGCAACAGCCACGCAGTCAAGATTGCAGGCTTTTAGCCTGTCGATCACGTGGGCAAGGACGGGCCTACCCGCAAGCATAAAGAGTGTCTTGCCCGGCAACCGCTCAGAACCCATCCGAGCCTGGACGACCGCGCAGAGCGAGCCAGTGTCCGATCTCTTATCTCGCACCGGCATACCTGACCTCCCTCAACGTCAAGAGCGCCTTGCCGGCCTCGGTGAGCTCAAGCAAGGACGCCGACTTGATGTCATTGACAGCGGCCCCATCTTGGCTGAAAAGCCTCATCGCGCCGAGGCGCACAAGCGGGGTTATCAAGATGTGTCGCAGGACCCACTCGAGGATGAGGCTCGGATAAGGCGGATTCTTATCGTCAAGGGTTATCCCGAGGTGGCCGCCGAGCTCGGCAGCGAATTTATCTATTTGAGTCTGCGAGCCGGCCTTCAGGCTAAGAACGAATTGGAGGGCATCTGCCCGCTGCTTGGCGATCCTGGCGGCCAGAGCGCCTCTTGGAAACAGCACGGCCCACGGATAATCGTTCACAAACGCCGATGCGAGCATCACAAGCCGCCTGTCAGGCTGCCTTGAAAGGTATAAGTAGCCATATTGGGAGACGCCAAGCTCGCCATCCGGAAGGGTCATCATTCCGGAGAATCGGCAGAGCGTATCGACGAAGAAGACCTCCGGATAATACCGCTCATCGGGTAAATAGCCATAACGGCCCGCTGTTGGATCGAACAGCCTCACGGTCTCCTGCAAGCTCTCGCTTGCGATCAGCCCGCTCTCCCGAGATGTGCGCACCGAGTTTGAGTGGACATAGGTCAAGAACCTCTCAACCTGACCGACAATGGCGGGCTGCGCCTTGCTCTGTTGCTCGCTCACCCCAGGTCTCCGTCGAGATTGAACTCTTTCATCTTAGCCCACAGCGTCGAGCGGCTAATGCCAAGCATCCTGGCAGCCTTCGCTTTGTTGAAGTCCATCATCCTCAACACACTGAGAATATGCTGCCGTTCCACATTCCTGAGTGTTACGGGGCGCTGCCCCCTCGAGTCGGGCCTGTTCATGCTCTGTACCTCCAGGGCCAGGTCGCCCTCATCAATGCTGTCCTCAACGCAGACTATGGCTGCGCGCTCTATGACGTTCTCAAGCTCCCTCACGTTCCCCGGCCACGGATACTCCAGCAATGCCCTTTGGGCGTTCTCCGTAAATCCGCTTATCCTCTTTCGCTTGGCAAGCGAGCCCCTATCCAGAATGTGCTCCGACAAGGGGATAATATCCTCACGGCGCTTCCTAAGCGGTGGTATCTCGATGGTGAACACGTTCAACCTGAACAGGAGGTCCTCCCTGAACCGGCCCTCCTTGATGGCCTGCTTCAGGTCCTGATTGGTCGCGGAGATAACGCGCACATCGACCTTGACAGAGTGCTTCGAGCCGAGCGGCATGAACTCCTGCTCCTGCAAAGCGCGAAGGACCTTGGCCTGCGTGGAGGGGGACATGTCCCCGATCTCGTCGAGAAAGATCGTGCCCTGGTTGGCCTGCACGAACTTCCCTTGCTTGGCAGAAACGCCGGTGGCGGTGCCCTTTTCGATCCCGAAGAGCTCAGATTCGAGAAGCGTTTCGGGGATCGCGGCGCAGTTGAGCGCAATGAACGGGCTGCCCGAGCGCGGCCCGTTGTAGTGTATCACCCGCGACAACAGCTCCTTGCCCGTCCCGCTCTCGCCCAAGAGCAAGACCCGAGCCTCGGTCGGAGCGACCTTGCGCACCAGGTCCAAGACCCGCCTCATTGACTTGGACGCCCCAATTACCGAATCGTAACTGAACCGGTCCATCTGCTCGCGCTGCAAGTGCTGAAGCGACTCGATCGTCCGGGACACCGCCTGGCTCTCAAGCGACTTTCTCACCTTGAACAGGATCTCGTCGTTCTCACAAGGCGTCGTGATGTAGTCCCAGGCCCCGAGTTTGGTCGCCTCGATGGCGGACTTTATTGAGCCGAACGCCGTAGCGACTATGACCTCCGTTTGGGGAGAGAAGTGCTTCACCTTCTTTAGGACCTCGATGCCTGAAACATGGCTCTCCATCCTCAGGTCAGTGATAACGAGGTCGAAGCTCTCCTTGCGAATGTGCCTAATCGCATCACGCTCGCTCGAGGCGCCAACAACCTCGTGGCCCTCGGCCTTAAGAAGTAAACTGAGCATGGTCCGCATCGACTCGTCATCATCGACAACCAGTATCTTCCCGAGACAGTCCGTCATTTGCTACTCTCCTCGCCCAAGCGGCCGGCTTCGCCTGAATCCAGCTCCTTGCTGAGAGTGAACCTGATCTTGGTCCCCTCTTCACACGTCTTGATGATCATAATGGAACCCCCGTGCGCCTCGACAATCTGCTTTGCGATATGCAGGCCGAGGCCAAGGCCGCCCTTGCCAGCTGCGCCGCGGCCTGCGCGAACGAAGCTGTCGAAGACCTCGTCCACCTTGTCGGCCGGTATGCCGGGGCCCTGGTCCTCCACGTCAAACACGATAAGCTTCGGGTTGTCCTTGATCGTGAACTTGAGAAGTCCCTCCGGACGGTTGTATCGATCGCCGTTATGAAGCAGATTGATTATTACCTGAGACAGCTTGTCCGAGTCGAAATGGATATGAATAGGCTCTTTCGGGAACTCGGCCACGAGCTCTCTAGAGCGCTTAAGCAAGCCTTTCTCGAACTCCTTGACGACCTTGCGAACAAACTCAGTCAAGTTGGCCTTCTTGAGATTCAGGCTGAACGTCCCACGCTCTACTCTCGAGACGTCCAAGAGCTCCTCGATCATCCTTATTAGCCTATCCGCGTTGTTCTTAATCACTGCAAGCGCATCATGCTGCCGCGACGTCAGCTCCCCAAGCTTACCCGACAACAGCATGTCATAGGACATCTTCATCGACGAGAGCGGCGTCCTCAGCTCGTGCGAAACTACCGCCATGAACCTCGACTTCGTCGCATCCAACTGCTTGAGGCGCTGAGATTTGCTCTCTATTTCGTTTCGTATTGAAGTATATACAGCAAGGACCACGAATAGTGCACCAAGAATTGGGAACATCTCAGCGAGATACTCGAAGACGGAGCTCGACTTGTTGAAGTAGAAGAAGAATACGACAACCTGATGAACGTAAAACAACCAGAAAGCCTTCCTGAAAAAATGATTGATGGACCGCCTGAGCGCATAACACGAGGCGATCGCGAACGAGAGTATGACGATGTTCAGCATCGTGAAGATGAACGGCGTCCAGACCATTAGGTCTCTGTGGGGCAGGAGCCTGTCAAACAGGACAATCTCCAGCACAAGCAAGAAAACGAAGCCAAAGTAAGTGATTAGCAGCTTCTCAAAGCGCAGGTGGCTGCGCGCCATTCTAATGATCACGACGCCGGTCATTATTGCGAACGAGAGGTTCTCCCATGCGTAAGTAACGAGGATTGTGAATGACCGTGAGATGGGCTGCGCACTTAAATAGTCTATTACAAAGAATATGTAGGGGAAGAGCTGGCGTATGACCAGTATGGTGAACGCCAGACCAATTACATAATAGTCTCTGTTGCGCGTGCGCTGCCACTCACTGAACGCCATGACCCAGACGAACAGCGCAAACGCAAGCCCAAGGACCTGGTAAGCGAGTGCTGCCTCAGGCGGGGTAGATATTTGCGGCATAGCCGTCTCGCTTCCATCTTTTTCGCCTAAGTGACTTTATTGTGAGGGCCCGGAACTCTCCTCAACCTCTTCTTTCTTAACCCATACCTTCAGCTCGACGACCACATCCTGGTGCACCCTGATCGGGACTTGGTGAATCCCCAGAGACCTGATGGGCCTTTCGAGCTGTATCTTCCTGGAATCGATGTCCAGCCCCTTCTCCTTGATCGCGGTGGCGATGTCCCGCGCCGTAACAGAACCGAATATCCTATCCTCATCGCCTGATTGCCGAACAAAACTGCATTCGAGCTCTGCGATCATCTCTGCGACACTCTGGGCGGCCTTTAGCTCTATCCGCTTGCGCGCCTCGACCTGTTGCACAGTATTATCGAGACGGCTGATGCTTTTTTTGGTGACGGGCACAGCAAGGTTACGTGGGATCAGGAAGTTACGGGCGTAGCCGTTCTTGACAGTAACCCTCTCGCCAGCTCGTCCAAGTTTGTCGATATCGTATTTCAGATAAACCTCAACGCTTGCCATATTGAATACCTCTCAAATGCGCTCACTGTGCGCTTTGTTGTTCCTCTTTCGTGTTTCTTGCTCGTATTTTCCTAAAATCTATAAAAACATCCAGGAAGCCAACCGCGGCCGCCAAAAGGAGAAACAAATGTCTTGTCGCAAACAAGATTATCAAAAGCACTACCCACTGAATAGCTCTGGAAGAAATGAAACGACCGGCGAAAAACAGCGCAACCGCAACCCCCTGTATCACATACACGCAGCCCAGCACGATCAGGCAGTTCAGAGCTATTCGGGAGAGAGAGCCCTTTGTCAAGAGCAGAAAAGCGCCCACCCCAATCAGCCCAAAAACCAGTTTGTCCGGCGCGTGCCAAAGCCTAAACTGCCTTCCAGAGGTCGCCTGATACGTCGCTACGCCGAAAATCCTCTTGACCAGCGTCCTGAACACCACAAACCCGATTATCGTGTAAAGCAGCTCCCCAATCACGACAAGCGACGGAAGCAGCAGCATCGTCCAGCGGACAGCTTTGCTTGCGGCCTCCTCGCCGATTGATGACTTCATCTGCTCAAGGACATTGGGGCTCTTTGCAGGCAAGTCCTCAGCAAAGATGCGGTTGAACGCGGCCTTGTCTCCCGGCACGACTGAGCCGGGCGCAAGCATCTGCAAGGCCATCAAGGTCACGGCTGAGACAGCGAGGGCGCCGGTTGCGATCGTGCGGAATGGCGAATGACCTCTTGCTGTATGCTTGCCGAGAATCAGGCCGAGCAGAGCGCCTCCCGCGGCGAAGGCAAGCGCCTCTTCGAGAGACACAAAACCCCAGAGGGCCAGACATACTCCGCCCGTGACCGCAAGGACGACCGTTGGGCCAAACAAGATGTAGCTCAGGGCGACCGGAAGAGGCAGTAGTACCTTGGTCAGAATCCTGAGCTGAGGTAACCCAAAGTGCACGGCGCATAGAAGCAACGTGGCTCCGACCGCCCCGTATGCTATGCGCCCAAAAGATGCGGCGTCGAATGCACGGCGCTTGCAGGCGTCCTGCGTTCCGGAAGGCTC
>DATLAJ010000021.1 GCA_035527515.1 bacterium | reverse complement strand
CACAAACCCTCCAGAAACTGTGGCTCTCACTGCTGCAAAACAGGATGCAATACAATAACGACTGCGCAAGGGCAAGTCAAGATCGCAGGTCTAGTTTCGGGGCCTGGCGTCTGGAGCGAGCGACTCGGGAGATTGTGCGTCAGGCCACCTCTTCCCCGCTGCCTCTTGGGCGCCGGAATTGAGATGGCCGGACGGTGCTTAGGCTAAATACGGCGATATAGGCGTGTATGTGCGCCGCAAAAGGAAGCTGGCTGTTGAATTGGATCGCTTTGGCCATATATTTGTTTACCTAATTTGAAGAGGCGATCACGGAGAGCAAGATGTTTGGGTTTGAAAGCGCTTATTTACTGGCTTTGTTTGTGCTTGTTCCGCTGCTTTGGTATGCGCTGACGAGAGTGGGTTATCTGCTCTCCGGGTCCGTGAAGTACTCTCACGCGACCTCGTTTTTTGGTGGACAGGCTAGGCCTAGTTACCCGCTGAGATACGTCTTCACTGTTGCCTTAATCCTCGCGGCGCTCTCGCTACTGATACTAGGTGCTGCGAGGCCTCATCTCGTTAAGTACAACGAGCCTACCAGCGCGGTGGGCAGAGACATAATGCTTGTGCTTGACATCTCCGGAAGCATGCGAGCCGAGGATTTTCAGCCCAACAACCGCCTGTATGTGGCCAAGCAGGTCGTAGGCGATTTCATCAAGAGCAGAAGAGGCGACAGGATAGGCCTCGTGAGCTTCTCGGGCCAGAGCTTCACTCAGTGCCCATTGACGCTGGATTACGATATGCTGGTCTCCCTGCTCGGGTCCGTTGATTTCGACATGGTTCAGGACGGAACTGCTATTGGCAATGCTCTCGGGACAGCGCTGAATCGCATCAAGGATTCTGAGGCGAAGTCGAAGATTATTGTGCTTCTGACAGACGGCGAGAACAACATGGGCGAGATAGAGCCCTTGACCGCGGCGGAGATGGCCAAGACTATGGGCGTGAAAATATACTGCGTCGGTGTTGGCAAGAGGGGAGGCGCGAGGATACCGATCTACGACAAGAGATGGGGCAAGCGATACGCCGTGGGCGCTGATGGCAGGCCTGTCCTGACGAAGCTCGACGAGAGCACGCTCAGAGCTATCGCCAATACATCGGGCGGGAGATACTCCAGAGCGACTGACGCCGAGTCGCTAAAGCGCATCTATGCGCAGATAAGCAAGGCGGAGGGGTCCAGGCTCAAGGGACAGCGTTTCTCGAGTTTCGAGGAGCTCATGCCATACTTCGTTCTGCCGGGGCTTTGCCTGCTGGTAACCTCAATGGTGTTATTCTGGACAATCTCGCGGGTGTTGCCGTAGGTTTGAGCGATGTGCGTTATTACACCTGCATTTTGCGAACCAGCAGCGATCCGGCCTTCGCAGCCAAGGCTGCTTTGGCGGAGTAGGCAGAGCAGACTCGGGCGGCGAGTCGATAGGTATGTAGAGTAATGAACTACGATATTCGCGGTTTTGTGGAGGTCTCGTTTCTCGATTGGGTGGGGGCAGTCTGTTCTATAATCTTCTTGCCCAACTGCAACTTCCGCTGTCCATATTGCCATAACGCCGATCTGGTGCTGCGGCCCAAGGAGGTCCCGAGGGTCCCGGAGGCGGTGATCTTTCCGAAGCTCAGAAAGCAGAAAAAGTGGATTGAGGGCGTCGTCGTAACTGGTGGCGAGCCGACGCTGAGCCCCACGCTGCCGGACCTCTTGAGCTCGCTGCACAGATATGGGCTGAAGGTGAAGCTGGACTCGAATGGCTCGAGGCCGGATGTGCTGCGTGATATGATTAATGAGGGGCTTGTGGACTACGCTGTCATTGACGTCAAGGCGCCCCTTGATAAAGGTAAGATGGATGCGGTAACGGGGATAGATGCGCCTCTGGACGCTATTTCAGAGTCAATAGAGTTCATACGAGGCTGTGGCCTGCCTCATCAGTTCCGCACCACATTCTGCCCTAAGTTCCTAACGTTCGATGACCTCGAGCTCATCGGAGATGCGATACGAGGCGCCGACGTGTGGACAGTCCAGAATTTCAAGAACGAGAAGACATTAGACCCCGGGTTGGCGGAAGTTTCGCCAGTAGATGGCGCAGAGCTCCTCTCACTGCGTCCGCGCCTCGCGCGCTTTGTCAAGCGATTTCAGATTGTTACTTGAGCGCTTGGCTGGGTGGGCAAGTGTATTGCGGCCCTGCCATGCTTGACTCGATTCTGGACGCAGCTATAATCAGCCAGGCAGAACTGGCACCTAATTGTATCTTTAGGGCTGGTAAATGATGGTTCCATGATTTATTGAGCTAGGAGAAAACTGGTGGACAGAACAGAGAATTTGATGAAGAAAATGACTGAGGTGGAGGGTATCTCCGGATTTGAGCACGAAGTAGCGAACCTGGTGAAGGCCGAGTTGGGAGACGCGTGCGAATACGAGCGAGACAACCTGGGCAGCCTCATCTGCAAGCACAGCGGCACGTCAGAGACGCCGAGGATAATGATGGCCGGGCACATGGACGAGATCGGCTTCGTCGTTCAGCAGGTTACGGACGAGGGTTTTGTGAAGTTCCTGCCTGTTGGCGGCTGGTGGCCGGGCAATATGCTTGCGCAGCGAGTAGCGATCCAGACGAGAAAGGGCAGGGTAATAGGCGTCATAGGCTCGCCGGCTATTCATGATTTGGACAAGGACAAGAAGGACAAACTGCTCAAGATAAAGGAGCTGTTCATCGACGTGGGTCAGTCCGTTGGATATGACGTCGAGAAGAAGCTGGATATCCGGCCCGGCGACCCGATCACTCCGGT
The DNA here is from genome assembly GCA_035527515.1 of bacterium. Taxonomy (NCBI): domain Bacteria; species bacterium. Next base: position 10,096 of record DATLAJ010000021.1, on the reverse strand, counting down.
GACCGAGTTTGAGATAATGGCAAATAAGAAGATGTATATGGCGAAGGCGTGGGACAACAGGATCGGCGTCCTTATTATGACCGAGGCGATGAGGCGTCTGGCAAAGATGAGGCACCCGAACTTGGCCTTTGGTGTCGGGACGACGCAGGAGGAGGTGGGCTTGCGAGGGGCCAAGACAGCTGCGGCCTTCTGCAAGCCAGACGTGGCATTTGCCTTGGACGTATGCACTGCGAAGGATACAAGCCCTGGTATGAAAGGTCGGCCTGAGAAGCCCGGCAACGGCGTCGGCATAATGGTTTTTGACAACTCGCTCATACCAAACATGAAGCTTCGCGATTTTGTGATCGATATTGCCGAGAAGCACAAGATCAACCATTTCCTTGGGATACTAGATGGCGGTGGGACGGACGGCGGACGGATCAACCTGAGCGGCGCTGGTGTCTTGAGCATATACATCGGCATCGCGTCGAGGTATATTCATTCACACGTGTCGATCATTCATCGGGGTGACTTCGACGCGGCGGTTGATCTCATGGTGCAGGTTTATATGGCCTTGGACAAGAAGACGGTAGAGAGTTTGAAGGCTTTTTGAGGAGCGAGTTAGTGAAGATTCGAAAGGCGGTTTTCCCTGCGGCGGGTCTTGGCACAAGGTTCCTGCCGGCCACCAAGGCCCAGCCGAAGGTCATGCTGCCGCTAGTTGACAAGCCGATTATCCAATACGTGGTCGAGGAGGCGAAGAATTCTGGGATTGAGCAGGCGATCTTCGTCACGGGTCGTGGTCAGCGTGCGATCGAGGACCATTTCGATACGTCTTTTGAGCTTGAGCATGTCTTGAAGAAGAAGCTGAAGGATACTTCTGACAAGGAGAAGATGCAGGAGCTTGAAGCAATGCTTCAGGCGACGCGCGAGATATCAAACATGGTCAGTGCTGCTTACGTAAGGCAGAGAGAGGCAAAGGGGCTGGGGCACGCGATCTTGGCGGTGCGGGAGCTGATTGGCGACGAGCCTTTCGCGGTTCTTCTTGGGGACGACGTGATCTACAGCCAAGTGCCTTGCTTGAAGCAGATGATAAACGCTTATTCTCGCTACAAGTGTCCGATGATCGCCTTGGAGCGCATCCCTGGGGAGCAGATCAGTCGTTTTGGTGTGATAAGAGGGCAATTGGTCGATGATAGGCTCTACAAGCTCTCAGGGATGGTGGAGAAACCGAAGCCGGGCGAGGCCCCGTCAGACCTGGCCATCATCGGAAGATACATCTTGACGCCTGAGATATTCGAGATTCTCGAGAACCTTCCGCCCGGCAGGGGAGGTGAGATTCAGCTGACCGATGGTCTGATGGAGCTTCTGCAGCGGCAGGTAATCTATGGCTACGAGTTCGAGGGCCGCCGGTATGACGCTGGCGACAAGCTTGGCTTCTTGATCGCTACGGTTGAATACGGGTTGAGGAATCGCGAGCTCAGGGATGAGTTCTATAACTATCTCCGCCATCTGGACATAGACACGATCAATGGGACCAAGCCGCCTCGGAAGGCCAACAAGGAGCCGCACAAGTGAATATCGCCCAGATGTGCGCGGCACAGGCGGAGTCTTTCCCACACAAAACCGCAGTCGTTCACAGGGACATATCTCTCGATTTCGAATCGCTGCACGAGTTAGTTCAGAAATGTGCGGCTGGCTTTTCTGGATTGGGGCTAGACCGCGGGGCGAAGGTTGCGCTGCTCTTGGAGAAGACCCCAGCGCTCGTAGTTTCGTTCATTGCTTGTGCAAGGCAGGGATTGATGGTGGTTCCGCTGAACTATCGGCTGAAGCCCGCTGCGCTGGCCCGTATAATTGACCAATACGAGATAGATGCGCTTGTCGTCGCGGGCAAGTTCCTCGAGCGAATCGAAGAAGTGCCTCGAGATCACAAGGCGCTTGCGAGGCTTGTCGTGTGCGGGCCTTCTGAACAGGACGCGGCCGGCGGTCTAGAGTGGGACGAGTTCCTGGACGAGGCGCCCGGCGAGGTGCCGTCAGTGGAGGTGGACGACGACGGGCCTTTCTACCTCAACTTCACCTCTGGCTCGACCGGCATTCCAGAGGCCGCGGTAACAACACACACAAACCTCTTTTTCAACACGATGGCGTCAGTGGAGACGTTTGGCCTTCGGCACAATGACGTCCATTTGTGCATGTTTCCCGCCTACCTTCACCCGCACGAGATATTTCTACGAGGTCTGTATCTTGGCGGGACATCGGTGCTTGAAAACAGCCTCTTCCCCAAATCGGTTGCGCGGGCGATAAGCGAGCACGGGATTACGTGCATGATGGGGGCGGCTACGCTCTACGAGCGACTGCTGCCGTTCGCCTCCAACAGCCAATTTAACTACAAAACCCTCAGGATCGCCGAGAGCGGCGGGATGGTGACCCGGGAGACGCTCAACAAACAGTTCGAGGCGGCGTTTGGGATTCCCATCACGCCGGTCTGGGGCAGCACCGAGACAACCGGCATTGCCGTTGCGCCTCATGCGGGCGAGGTCAGGCGAGGCGGGTCTGTTGGGAAGGCAGCGCTGCACTACACAATAAGAGTTGTCCGCGAGGATGGTTCCGATTCGGGCGAGATGGAGCTCGGCGAGATGCTCGTCTCGGGCAAGGGCGTTGCGTCCCGTTACTACAGACCGCAAGACGGAGGTCCCGATGCGCCTTCTGGGGCTCTCGCCGAGGGATGGTTCAGAACTGGGGACCTTGTCAAACGTGATGAGAACGGGTCCATCTACTTCGTCGATCGCAAGGACTCGATGATGAAGGTGGCGGGTATGAAGGTCTTCCCGACCATGATAGAGCGTGTTCTGAAGGAGCATCCGGAGGTGGACGACGTCTGCGTCATACCGGTCGAGGACAAGCAGCGGGGTCAGGTCCCCAAGGCGATAGTAGTTAAAAAGCCCGGCACGTCGGTCGATCCTTTTGACCTAAAGGCCTTCTGCGCCTCGAGGCTTGCGTCCTATGAGGTCCCCAAGAGCTTCGACTTTAGGGAGGATATCCCACGCTCGCCCTCGGGCAAGCTGCTTCGCGCCGCAGTGCTTGAGATGTACAAGGCTGACTCGATCCGAGCAGACGTCGCTGATTTAAGGGCTCAAATTGACCGTATAGACGTCGAGCTAGTGAAACTGCTCAACGAGCGGGCGAGGTCGGTCTTGAGGGTTCGGGAACAGGTCGAGGCAAGGGGGGAGAAAATGTTCTCCCCATTAAGGGAGGAAGAAGTGCTGCAAAATGTGCTCGGCCACAACCCCGGCCCCGCCCATGACGGCACAATAGAGGAGATATTCCGTAGCATTCTTGTAGCATTCAAGAAAATGTGATGCTCCACAAGCGGATTTGGGGAGCGGGGCTTCCGGAAGCTCCTTGGCGACAATGACATGCTCGCATATCTCACCATGATGGCGCGGCGCCTCGTTTGACATTTTTGTCCGACACATCTAACTTTACGCGCAATGAAGGACACGGTGTTATTCGGAAGACTGGGCAGAATGCGGGCTTATTCTGTTGTTGGTCATCGACGTAGCCAGGAATGGATAGGTAAGCTGAGCGGGCAGTTACAACCAGCGGTGCGATGGTGGATATCAAGCTAGTCGTTCCCGAGGGGCGTGAGTTGCCGCTCAGACTCATGGACATGAAGTCTGGCGCCCCGGGATTGACCTCGGAGGTCGGGGCATTCTATGCTCAGGCGGCCAGTGTATGCCTAGAGGACCAAGGGCACTCAAGTCCTACTCCTATGCTGATTTCTGGAGAATTAACGGCAAGCGCAACGTTAGAATGGGCTACTACCACAGATCAGGTCCGCCGGAACTGGAAAGATGACGAGGAAGCGACGGAGTATGGCGCTTGTGCCATTGCAAGTCTTCTTGTGCCAGAACTATCAGGATTGCATGTGGTTGAGCGCTCCAGAAAGGGCACTGGATTTGATTACTGGCTCGGACCCACCGATGACGACGAATCATTATTTCAGAGTCGAGCGCGCCTCGAAGTGTCAGGTCTTCGCGCTGGAACCGAAACTAGAATAGCCGCCCGTGTGCGGAAAAAGCTGAGACAAACAGAGCGCTCGGATAGTAGCCTGCTACCCGCCGTCGTTGTGATTGTCGAGTTCAGCCAGCCTGAGAGCCGGGTAGCGAAACGATGAACGAGATAGCCCGGCTTCACCGGGAAGCGATGACGCTTGCAGACAAAGCCGGTGTCGAACGCAGAAATGGTCATCCCGACCGTTCTTTAGAGCTTACGCGCAAGGCCTTTGAGCTAGAGCGCGACGCTGCTCAGGGAACAGAAGACCGGGCTGAGCTAGAGCCCACGAGGTCCGTTCTACACCGAAGCGCTGCTTCGCTAGCGCTGGAGTGCGGGGAATCCCGTGAGGCGGAACGTCTGATCGCGCGTGCCCTTGCTGGGAATCCCCCGGAAGAAATTGCTGAAGAATTGCGCGACCTTTTGGAGGACGTTTATTTCCAACGGCATCTGTCGCTCCGGGGCATAACACTGCAGCCGGATGAGTTTCAGATCTCGCTGGAGGGCCAAGCTGTGGGTTTCGGCATTGTTCCAACAAGCTTTTTCTTTCCACGAGTGCACGATATAGAGACGGTGGTTTATCGGACGGCCGAGCGCAAGATGGGTCTCAAGTTCCGCGAAAGGGGGGCCCGATCGAAAGAGGTGGCCGAGGCCATACAGACCTATGTTACTGGCCTTCGTGCGGCAAGCTTTGCAGTGACCTTCCGCATCGCAGGCCCCCAGAGAAGCCTTCCGGGAATGGACCTCCCCCGCGTTGTGATCGACGATCTGTTCGATTGCTTTGAGCTTTTCGAGGCACGCGATCTTCAAAAGCTTGAGGAGCACTTTCAAGACGAGTCGTACTTCCGGAACTTCGTCGGGCTAACCGAGAAAATCGCGCCAGACGGGAAAAACATCTCCCGTGTCGGCTTCACGGCAACAACCCCTCAGGGGGAACGTCGGGTCGCACTTTCCCGGAAACGCGAACGCATCTGGGTGGGTGCGATCGAGCCGGTGCGAGCCGAGCCTGACCAACCGTTCGAGCTAAGTGGAGTTCTTCTGGAAGCGGATGCAAAGAGCTCGAGCCGAGGTGTCATCCAAGTGGTCGATGACGCCGGCAAATCACATCGATTCGTTGTTCCGCGGGGAATTATGAGCGACATTGTCAAGCCTATGTTTGAAGAGCGTGTTACTGTCACAGCACAGCGCAAAGGTCGAGGTTTCCTGCTTGAGTCAATCCACCCCGTCGATGATGAAAGCATAGAGTAACGAGGCGTTGCGACTGTCGCTCGTCTCCCGCGTCACAGGTGAATGAGGGCTAGTCGGGCGCCGAGTTTAGCTGTGATGCGAACGATGATCGAAGCAGGAAACACTGAAGTGAGTCATCTTCAAGCATGACGGAATCTGTGCAACCTGAAACCAGGAACACTCTCTACTATGGCGACAACCTTGAGGTCCTGCGGCTCTACATAAAGGACGAGTCTGTGGACCTCGTCTATCTCGATCCGCCATTCAAGAGCAATCAGAACTACAACGTCCTCTTCGCCGAGAAGAACGGCACTCGCTCCACAGCTCAGGTAAAGGCGTTCAAAGACACCTGGTGCTGGGACCGGGAGGCGGCGAGCGCCTATCGCGAGGTCGTTGAGGCCGGGGGCCGCGTTTCTGAAACGATGCAGGGCTTCCGAAAGCTCCTCGGCGACAACGACATGCTCGCATATCTCACCATGATGGCGCCTCGCCTCGCGGAGCTAAAACGTGTCTTGAAACCGACCGGGAGTATCTATCTGCACTGCGACCCGACCGCGAGCGCTTATCTGAGGCTGCTGATGGACGCAGTCTTCGGCCCGCGGAACTTCCGCAATGAAATATCGTGGAAGCGCACGCCATTCGCGGGCAGCAGCAAGGCCAGGGCGAAGCAATTGCCCCGCTCGCACGACATTATCCTCTTTTACTCAATGGGTGTCGCTTTGACTTGGAATCCACCGACTGTTGCCTATTCGGAGAAGTATCTCGCCCGGTTCAAATGGGACGATGCCGATGGCAGAGGGCCATATCGGAAAACACTTCTGAAGACCTATTCGACGGAGACCTTCCAGAGACTTAAGTCTGAGAACCGGCTGATTTCGCCGAAGCGCGAGGGCGCGAAGTGGTCATATAAGCAATACTTGAGCGAGAGCAGCGGCCGGAGGCAGGTTCCGGATATCTGGACTGACATTAACGCCATCAACCCCGTTGCTAGGGAGCGGCTTGGCTACCCGACGCAGAAACCCGAGTCGCTCTTGGAACGCATCATCAGGGCGAGCAGCAACGAGGGCGACCTGGTGCTTGACCCGTTCTGCGGATGCGGGACGACCATAGCTGTGGCCCAGCGCCTGAAGCGGCGCTGGATCGGGATAGACATAACGCACTTGGCCGTAACGCTCATGAAATATCGACTCGAGAGCACTTTCGGTGAGGCCATTAAGAAAGAGTTCGAGGTGGTCGGCGAGCCTGTGTCCATCTCCGGCGCAATGGCCCTTGCTAAACAGAACCCATATCAGTTTCAGTGGTGGGCATTGGGATTGGTCGGCGCTCGGCCCGTGGAGCAAAGAAAGGGAGCCGACAGGGGCATAGACGGGCGACTTTATTTCCATGACGAGGGCGAGGGCGGCGAGACGAAGCAGATCGTGCTCTCGGTTAAGTCGGGCCACGTCGGTGTGTCGCACATCCGCGACCTGCGGGGCGTTCTGGAGCGCGAGAGCGCCGCAATTGGTGTCTTGATAACGATGCTGGGGCCAACCAAGCCGATGCGCGCGGAGGCCGCATCCGCGGACTCCTATTACTCGCCCGGCTGGGACAAACACTACCCTGGCGTCCAAATCCTTACGGTCGAGGACCTCCTCGCAGGGAGGCGAATCGACTATCCGCCGTCAAAGCAGGTGAATGTAACGTTCAAGAAGTCTCCGAAAAGCAAGCGAGAGAATGAACCCGGCTCAAGCGACCTATTTGATTGACGGCCATGAATAACATCTGTTCACCCGCCGACTGTAGGGCACACACGTGCCAAGTCGCGTGCCGCGAGTGCAGCGTGGTCGTTTCTGTCCAACCGGCTGCTTGTTCAAAATTGATGGCCCCGAGCGACGCTTCGTCCGGCCCCGGCCTGCGAGTTTGCGATTCGGAACTCTGACCTTGAGCACTCGACTTTCAATCGTAATTCCGGTCTATAACAACGAGGGGACGCTCGAGAAATGTCTCGCGTCCATTTATGCGTCCGAGGGCGCCGAGGGCAGATTCGAGGTGATCCTGGTCGATGACGGCTCCACGGACAACAGCGTAGGGATCGCCCGGCGTTTCCCGTGCAAGATAGTGAGTTTTGGCGAGAACAGAGGCATAAGTGTGGCCAGAAACGCAGGTGCACGGGCAGCCAAGTGGGACATAATCTACTTCGTTGATGGGGATATCGTCCAAAAACCAGATACTATAAGAGGGTTCCTCCAGGCGTTCGATGACGATCCCGGGCTTGTGGTCGCCCAGGCCGTTTGGGCAAAGGAATCGCTAAATCCGTCATTCGGCGGCGATTTCTGGGCGCTCAAGGCACACTACCTGATCAAGATTCGGCAGCTCGGACGCGTCGAAGCACGCCGGGATGCGCGATCACTAAACTCAGGGTGTATGTGTGTCAAGAGAGACGTGTTCTGGAAGTTCGGCGGGTTTGATGAGAAATACACCACGCCCGGAGGTGAGGAGCACCTTTTGGCGTTTCGGATGGCTTACAGTCATCCCCTATATCAATACAAAGATATTGAGGTGTTCCACCACTTTGCAGGAGCTTGGCCAAAGGTTAAGATACAGTTCAACAGGGCGATGAGATTGGGTGGGATATTCGGCCAGCAGCGAGCGTTCGGGTCGGTCGGCTCTACGACCAAAGATGAGGCCACCAGATGCGCTCTCGCATGTAATGTCATTGTGTTCGCGGTTCTCGGAGCTCTGTTTAAGGAGGCCTTTGGGGTTGCGCTTGGGCTTTTCGCTCTGTTCTTGGTTAGTGAGGCCGGTTTCTACGTCTTTATCTTCAAAGAGAAGAACGTCGGCTTTGCCCTTGCCGGGGTGCTTTATGATTTCGTGCTTTACGTTGTTACCGGACTGGGCGTCGTGCTTGGGCTTGCTAGATTCTTGGCCGGCAGGATTCTCAATCGGGGCGACCGGGGCTAGTGGGCAGTTTTCTTAAGCTCGCAAGGGCCGCTTGCGGCAAAACGCCCTTCCATCTGGTCTTTTTCGTAACGGCGAAGTGCAACGCCAGGTGCAAATACTGCTTCTACTGGAAACAGATTGTAGCAAAGGACAAGCCGCAAGAGCTAAGCCTTCGAGAGATTGAAAAGGTAACGGCGAATCTGCCGAATCTTGGCTACCTGACGCTCACCGGCGGTGAGACGTCGCTAAGAGAAGATGTGGCTGAAATAGCAGAGGCGTTCTACGAGAGAAGCGGGATACGAATCGCTTCGTATCACACCAACGGCTTTCTGAAGGATAAGATTATCGCTGACGTCTCCGCGATTCTGGACCGCTGCCCCGAACTCGCGGTTGACGTATGCGTCTCGGTTGACGGGGTTGGCGAGAAGCACGACCGACTCAAGGGCGTGCCCGGCGCATTTGACAAGGCCATCTCAACGATCGAGGCGCTCAAAAGGCTGCACGCTCGGAATGGGCGGCTTGGGATATTCACGGTCTCGGTCTTCTGCGCCTCGAACACAAGTGAGGACATTTTGGAGGTTCATCGCTATTTGGCGGATATGGGTGTTCGGAATGGCATCTCGCTGATCCGCAACGCCTCGAAGGATCGGGGGGAGTTTGATGTTGATATGAACGAATACCTAAGACTGTTCGAGGAGTTGGAACGTATCAGGCCGAAAGGGGAGAACGCGGCGGACTACCCGCTTTTTTCGTTCAGAGATGCGATAGAATCGTTCAAGGGGCAGTTGATAGCGGAGACGGCGAGCCGGAGGCGGCAGATCGTGCCGTGCGTTGCTGGCTTAAGGTCGATCGTGCTCGGTGAGGATGGGACGCTGTATCCGTGTGAGCTTCTGCACACGCAATACGGGAACGTGCGAGATTGCGGTTATGACCCGATGGCGCTAGTCAATTCCCTGAGGGGACATGCAATGCGTCGGGGGATTGTGAACAGAGATTGCTACTGCACGTGGGAGATTCTGATTGCGCTATCTGCGCTTTACTGGCCCTGGGTCTATCCCAGGGTTGTTGGGCACAGGCTTCGACAGGTCTTCAAAAGCGGCAATGGACGGCAATGATCTTGGTCGGCGCGCTGCGGACCGAAGGCGGTTATGGCGACTTCTAGGATGAGGTCTGGACCGCTTTTTCAGCCAAAACTTCGAGGCGCACGTTACCCGTCATGGCCTCCTGTGTCTTTGGGGACAGCTGCTGATCTCTTGCTCATACCTGGCATTGGGGAAAAAAGGGCTTGACTTACAGTTGAAGATACATATTATTGTGTTCTGATCACTTGCTTTGGGGACTTGGATCGCCTTGCATACGCGGCTTCTCAGGAGTGAAGCGCGTAAGGTGGGTTTTTCGGATAGCCGTTGTGAATGTCCCTGGGGTGGTTTTGATGAACAGTATAGGAATCGGTCTTAATAGCTGAACCTAGAGAAGAGAGACAGGAGGATGGAGTGGTGAGGAAACTTGTGGTTGTGCTTGCCACGGTCGCGCTGATTATGTCTGCGCAGGTCCTATTGGCCGGCGAGCCCGACTGAAATGAACCTCGCTTGACATTTTGATCAAGATGAGTTGTGGTATAATAAACAGGATTGGAAACTTTGCGGCGTATGTTTGTCGTTTCGTAAGGATCTAACAACCATCTCATTCTGGGAGGAGAGACATGCAGCTTCATCGAGGTATTGAATTGGCGCTCGTTGCGATCATCACCGTCTTCGCGATCATGGTTGCCGGCGCCTTCGCGACAGATTATTCCGTTGCCAAGACGGGAGACAACAGCGATGGGCTCACCTGGGGCACGGCGTGGAACACAATCCAGCAGGGCGTTGACTCGTGTTCGGGCAGCTCAGCTGATGTAGTGAAAGTGGCTCAGGGAACCTAT